>NZ_JACCCY010000001.1:600000-797500 GCF_013409575.1 Macellibacteroides fermentans
TCGGTACAAATGGGAGTAAACACACCATAATCGGTAAACATTTCAACCTGGGCATCTGCCATATAATCGAGAAGCAAACTGAAATTTCCGAGGGTATGGTCTTCTCTTTTTCCGGTAGCCCCGATAATGGTTAGATTGCGTCGTCCTTGATCCAGACAGAAGCGGACCGACTTGGTGAGGTCGTTTGTTTCCTGATCGCTGCAGGGATGTAATATAGCGGCAAACTCCGATCGGGAGGATGCCGACAATGAATCGCAATCCCCTACGATTGCCACCGGTTTAATGCCCCGTTGCAATAAATCGTCGGCTGCTCCATCACAGCAGACAATATAGTCACATCTTTTCAACCAATCCAGCAAAAGTGGATGTTTTGGAAAACTTCCGTTGGCCAGAATCAGTGTTTCAGGCAGATAACCGGTAGCTCGCAGAGGATAATAATTCATTTTATACAATGTTAAACAATTTTCAATTCAAATAAAGTGGAAACAAACCTATATAATCGGGGTTGAAATCTTAATTCCTGACCGTCTCTTTCTGTTCTGACAGCATCAGCTGTTTCCACTTAAAATAACCAAATACCGGAACAATGGAATAGACAACGTACAACAAGGCGGTTGGGTACAATCCTTTCCAGGCATAGAGCGCGCATGATACAACATTAACTACAATCCACAGTCCCCATTGCTCTATATACTTATTGGCAAGCATCCACATCGCCACAATACTGAGGGCCGTAGTGAAGCTGTCGCCAAAAGGAACCGGACTATCGGTAAAGCGAATCAAAATGCAGGCTATACCGGCGAAAAGTATGGATAATGCAAGTAAGGCAACGCTCCAATATCTGAACGGCATATGTGATATAGTCAGACTCTGCACTTGCGAGGCAGATTTATTCCACCGGATCCATCCGTAAATGCTGGCAAACAGATAATAGATATAGATACCCATGTCGGCATAGAATCTGGAAACAAAGAAAATATAAATGTAGAACAGCGGCATAATAACACCCACCGGCCACAAGTATACGCTCGCCCTGTATTCAAGATAGAGATAGAGCAGTCCGATTACAGCACCTGCAATTTCGATATATTCCATTGTTTCTTATTTAAAATCGAAGTGTAAGATTCGCTAACACATGCGTTCCAGCCTGCGGGAAATAGCCAAAGTCGGCATACCTGTCGCGGGTACCGGCCGAAGCATCCGGTTGCTGGTAATAGGAATATACCCATGCATTGCTTTCATACTCTTCATTAAACAAATTATTCACCAACAAGTTGACCGAAGCCGATTTTAATCCTTTCAGTGAAAACGTATAACCTAAACGAAGATTATTCACAAAGTAAGCATCCAAAGCCCTGTCATTGCTCGACGTATTGTCTATATACTGTTTTCCTACGTAATTAGACTGCAAACCGGCACTCCATCCTTTATAACTGGCAGAAAGCATGCTATTGGCAACCACCGATGGCGAAAAAGCAAGCGTTGTTGTTCCAAGCTTGTTTTCAACCTGACTTGCCCAATCCCAGTTTTCGTCGTACAAATCTACAAATTCCGTATAGTTTTTAACCTTATTTTTGCTAAACGTTGCATTTACATCCCATCGCAGCCAGGAAGTAAGCTGTGCAGCAGCCATCAGTTCAATACCGGCACGGTAGCTATCGGGAATGTTGGATGTAAGCATCTCCCCTATTTCGTTTACCTTGCCTGTAAGTACCAACTGATCTTTGTATTTCATGTAGTACAGATTGGCTCCGAACGAATACAAAGGTGTACTGAAGTTATAGCCGGCTTCGTAATCAATCATCCGCTCGGCTTTGGGTTTTTCGTTGAATGAGGCATCCGTATAGTTGTTTCGGGCAGGCTCGCGGTGAGCGATTGCTGCAGAAGCAAACACTTTCTGGTTTTGATTAATCTGGTAATGCAGTCCGGCTTTGGGATTGAAGAAATTAAAATTCTTATTTACATCCAATTTTTGCATCTCTCCGTTAATCCAATCCCAGGTGTCATTCTGTCCATCAATGGAGTAATCAATAAATCTATATTGTATATCTCCATAAGCAGTTAGTCCCTCTGTAATAGAATAAGTAGCCTTCAGGTACACGTTGGCATCGGTTTTTGTTCCGTTACTTTCGTAGAATGTATGATCGGGCGATAAATTACCTATGTAATTCTTCACCCAGATAACTTTCCCGAAGTGATCTCCGTCGTATCTGTTGGCAGCCCCTCCGAAGGTAAGGTTCCATCTATCTTTTAGGTAGTTAAGCGACACAACACCTCCAGCAAAATGGTTATCAAGCCACTTTCGGCGCACTAAATCACTTTTCTTCACCGTCTCATTTCCATATTCAAAAGGAATAAGACCATATTCCAGAAGTTTACGATCGGTTTTATACTCTTCATAATATCCTTTACCACGCGTGTAATGCAGTCCGGCATTCAGTGTGAGTGATGGAGTAAATGTATGGGTGAGCAAAAACTGATAATGCGTCTGTTTGTAATTGTCGGTCTGATTTTCGTAATACATCGGATTCCCGTTTGCGTCGTCACCCATATATCCGCTGGG
Source organism: Macellibacteroides fermentans (assembly GCF_013409575.1). Classification (NCBI taxonomy): domain Bacteria; kingdom Pseudomonadati; phylum Bacteroidota; class Bacteroidia; order Bacteroidales; family Porphyromonadaceae; genus Macellibacteroides; species Macellibacteroides fermentans. The sequence goes on from NZ_JACCCY010000001.1 coordinate 602,564, forward strand.
ATTATAGGTACGATCTGTCTCCAGTTTGTCTTTAGGTACTCCGTCCCAGGCATGATACGTCTTTTCTTCCCCTCTGAAGGTGATGAATTTCAATACGGTATTTGCCCCATAATACCCAGCCTGAGCAAAATAGGATTTTAAATCTGTAGAAGCCCTGTCGATAAATCCATCCGAATTGATTCCCGAAATCCGGGCATCAAACGCCCAATGCTTGTTAAGAAGTCCGGTTCCCATCTTCACCTGAGCCTTAGTCGTATTAAAAGCACCGTAAGTTCCAGATAATTCACCGTATGCCTTGTTGGACAAATTCTCTGTCTTCATATTGATACTTGCACCAAATGCTCCTGCTCCATTGGTAGAGGTACCGACTCCCCGCTGTACCTGAAGGTCTTCCAGAGAAGAGGCAATATCCGGCATATTAACCCAGAATACGCCATGCGATTCGGAATCGTTCAACGGAATGCCGTTGGTAGTAACATTGATACGTGTTGCATCGGTTCCCCTGATACGGAAGTTGGTATAACCGATGCCGGCACCTGCGTCCGAAGTCGCAACCACCGATGGAGAAAGTGTTAGAAGAAACGGAATGTCTTGTCCGAAGTTTTGTTTTTTAATCTCTTCTTTACCAATGTTAGTGTATGCAACCGGAATATTAACTCCGGCACGTGTAGATACAACTTGCACCTCCTGCAGGTTAATCAATCGCAGACTATCCTGTTTTTCTTGTGCAAATGAATAGATACCGGCAATACAAGTGCCGGCAAGCAATAAAAACGCTTTTCTCATTTCTAATAAATTAAATAGTAAAACGGAAAGGGGACTTTCCTTCTCCTCCCTACGCCAGCATTACCTGGATCAGGTTATGGGTATGATCTCAGCCCGTACTATTAAGGCACCCCCCTATGATAATTAGAGGCAAAGGTACTTCTTTTTTTATTAGAAACAAGCAAGTGGATACGAATCGTGCACAAAACAAAGAATTACCCCTCCAATCACGAACCTGTTCCCTTACGTATTTTAACCTCTTCTATACATAGATTATTCATTTTGCCAGTTATATATTATTCAGTAGCCAGCTGCATACTGTAAGTTTAACATATGGATAACTTGCAGTTGACAGCTGCCTACTGCAAGTTAAACAGCTGCCTACCGAATAGTTGTCTATTATAAAATGGATAGTTTATTGTATACTTTGGGGTTAATCTATTGCAAGCCGGGCTTTCCATCCCTCCAGATCACCTCATTTTGTGTTATATACCAAGTTTTACCATTATCGTTGTTACCCTGATAAAACAGATAAGTACGACCGTCAACATCAGTAAAGATATGTGGATGCCCCGATTCGCTGGAGTTCCACTCCCCGGGCTTTCCGTTTCTTACAAACGGTTCATCGCTTAATCGTTTCCATACAATCCCGTCCGTACCCTCAGCCACACCGATCTGCTGCGGAGCATTATTGTAAGAACCGGCATAGAACATGTATAGCTTATCTCCTTTTTGGGCAATGGAAGCACCTTCAATACATTTTCCCTCCCAGGGATATTTTGGATATAAAATAGAAGAGTCGGCTGCCTGCACCCAGTCCTCACGGCTGAAGTCTGAGTTAACAGGTGCTGTAGCAACCCCTTGCATCTGGATCTGATACTCCTTATCTCGTGTTGCAAAATACAGGAAATAACGACCTTTAAACTCGAATACTTCGGCATCGATTGCCCGTCCGCAATTCCAGTCGCCAGTCGGCCGGAAAATAGGATTCGTAGGATTCCTGTCAAAATGAATTCCATCCTGCGATACTGCGTGGCAGATTGCATCATCTTTCCCATTTCCATACGTCTGGTAGAACAGATGCACCTTTCCATCCTTTACTAAAGCCCCTGGAGCACACAGACCCTTCTTTTCGTAATCGGCTCCGGGTGCCGGAGTGATTTCTCCCACCTTGGTCCAATTGTTCAGATCTTTGCTACGGGCTATACCTATGTTCCATCCGGACGACGGATCGCCCTTTAGTGGCGGTATCGAATAATACATAAGATAGTTCCCCTTAAAATTAACCACATGAGGATCTTTTGAATAAGGGACTCCGATACGGGATGTATCGCCAAACATCATGGCAGGCCTTTGGGCAAAAGTAGCAACAGAAAGGCATCCAACGAATAAAATCAATAATAGTCTTTTCATGATATAGAATTGAGAATATAGTTACAAAGATAAAAAAAAGGCACTCCACACAGGGAATGCCTTTTTGAAAGAATAGTAAATTCTCTTATTTTTTTGGAGCTTCTTCTTCAGGAGTAGCTTCAGGAGCTGTTGCTGGCTGTTGAGCTGTTCCGAAATCAGGAGCAATTGTATTAGGATCGATAGTTACTGCTTCGTTTACCTGCTGATTGATTTCAGATTGTGAAGCGTGCTGATCTCTGGGAATAAATGCTGTGATTACAATACTCAAAACAATTACAAATCCAGCCAGACCCCATGTAGCTTTTTCAAGAAAATCGGTTGTTTTTCTTACACCCATAATCTGGTTAGAAGAAGAGAATCCTGATGCCAAACCTCCTCCTTTTGAGTTCTGTACGAGTACGATCAGAATTAATAGTATGGACGCGATCAAGATTAAGATAGAAATAAATACGTACATCTTAGTTTTATTTTTTAGTGTTAATAATCAACTTTTCAAGAAATTTAATCTGGTCTGCAAAGTAAACATTTTTTTCCGGATATTTCAAACTTAAATTTTGAATTATTTGCATAGCTTTCTCATATCTTCTTTGTTTGATGTAAATCCGTGCCAATGTCTCTGTAAAATAGGAATCGTCGATGCCGGCCGACATATTTTCCTCGCTTGGTTTAGACAAGGGTTTATCTCTGTTACTATCTAATAGTCCGTCTGATATGGTAAATCCGGTTTCTCTTTTCTCGTCTTTGGAAATAAACGTATCAATTAGCTCATGATGCTGAAGCTGGTTTGTGTTAGATGCCTCCGCTTCTGCCCCCTTTTCGGCCAACGACCAATAGATATAATCGGACGAAACAGAAGGTTGAAAGATCAAAGAAGCTTCGGCCACGGCTTCCGTATCTGCTTCCTTAGAAGATAAAAACGCATCAATCAAAGAAAAAGTATCCGATGACGGTTTTGACGGTTTATTTTCTCCAAACATCTGCAAGCCATAATTTGAACCTTCCAGAAACATAAACAGCTTTTTTCGGTCGGGGATACCAATTGCCAACCGTTTAAGCTCAGATGCAAACCGGATATCATTTATCATGGCCATATTTTTTAAGTACAAAAGCTTCACTGTATGGAAATAGGGAAAATCTTCCATAAGCTGCCTCAGTTCGGGCAATGTTTCAGACGAAAGCTCTTCAGGCTTTTGCATCAGCTCGTATAGTCTGTCGCTCGTCATAGTTACCAGTTAGCTACGGTTGCATTATAAATTTGATCGGCAAGCTCCTCATTTATTTCCTTAAACAGGGTTTCCTGTACATTTTGAAGCATGTCGTTGCTATCAAACTCTCTGTAAGCAGAGAAAGTCTGTTCAAAATCTTCATCAGGTTTGGTTCTGTTCGTGTATCTTACTCTTACTGTTAGCGTAAGCTTTGTTCTGGATGAATAGGCATCCTCTTTAACAGCCATAGGTGTAAGGTCGCAACTGATAATTTCGCCCTCAAGTTCCAAATCGCCGTTAGCGGGAGCAAGCGATAAACGAGTCTGACGTACATATATATCTTTCATCCCTTCCGTAAAAACCTGTGCAAGGGGTGGATAGGGAACAAACGATGCCTGATTAGGAAAATCCTTAATAGTTATCGTCTTTACTTTTGAATAGTCTATCGAAGCTCCGTTAAACTTATAGGAAATTGAACAGGCAGTAAAAAGGATGATAAAAAAACAGACTACTGCGACTTTATATTTTAGCAACATACTATTCGAGATTATATTCTTTAATTTTCCTATACAGGGTTCGTTCCGAAATCTTAAGATCTGCCGCGGCATTCTTACGTCGTCCGTTGTGCTTCTCCAAAGCTTTGCGTATCATCTCTTTTTCCACCTCTTCAAGTGATAATGTTTCTTCTTCGTACGGCTCGGCATCCTGAATAGAAGGCATAGAATGGATGGAATGAGGTTGTACATAACTTGGTTCATCCACAACCGGAAGCTGTACACCTCCATTCATTATTTCGTGAACTAATTTTTTAAGTTCCGTAACATCTTTCTTCATATCGAAAAGAACCTGATACAGAATTTCTCTTTCACTGTTAAAAACCTTTTGTTCGGCTTCATGCTTTACCAAAACAGGGAATTTCTCCATTTCCACATTGGGAAGATATAGCCTAAGTACTTCGGCCGAAATATCCCGGTTCTCCTCAATTACAGAAATCCTTTCGGTGATATTCTTCAATTCACGTACGTTCCCCGGCCAACGGTAATTAATAAGCAACATACGTGCATCATCGTCTAAACGGATGGAGGGCATTCTATACTTCTCGGCACAGTCGCTGGCAAACTTTCTAAAAAGAAGAAGGATATCTTCAGATCGTTCGCGCAATGGGGGTATCTGGATAGGAATTGTGTTCAATCGATAATACAAGTCTTCACGAAATTTTCCCTGAGATACGGCTTGAGCCAGGTTTACATTCGTTGCAGCAACAATTCTTACATTCGTTTTTTGAACTTTAGAAGAACCTACCCTCATAAATTCGCCCGATTCTAACACGCGTAACAAATATGCTTGGGTCTGAAGCGGTAACTCTCCTACTTCATCCAGAAAAAGTGTACCGCCATCTGCCACTTCAAAATACCCTTTACGCTCGGAACGGGCATCCGTAAAGGATCCCTTTTCGTGTCCGAAAAGCTCAGAATCGATTGTTCCCGCAGGAATTGCACCACAATTCACAGCAATATACTGTCCATGTTTACGGGGACTATTTTGATGTATAATCTGTGGGAAAGTCTCTTTTCCCACACCACTTTCTCCTGTAATCAGAACAGATAAATCTGTCGGAGCCACTTGTAATGCTATATCAATCGCCCGGTTCAAGGCCGTATTATTGCCTATTATACCAAAGCGCTGTTTTATTTGTTGCAAATCTACCTTCATTTATCTTTTATATTAGCTGTAAAACTCAGTTATAATGCCAAAATTACAAATGATTATCGAATAATCTGCTATTTGACTGAGGATGATTTGATGTTAAATCATTTTTTTAAGGCATAGGTTTTCTCGTACAAAAATTTGGCAAATTCTTCGTCCGAGGTATAGCTGTTTTGTTCTTCAACCGATATAGGTGCTCCTATATAAACGTCCATCACTTTCCCATGCTTATTAAATGCTTCAATAGGAATACGTAAGGTTCTTATTTTCCAGCTGATTCTGCCAAGCCAATAAAAGAACGAAGAGTTTAATCCGTCAAAGAATACCGGATAAACAGGAACATTACCTTTCCGTATCAAACGGATTACACTTAAAGTCCAGTCTAAGTCCATTACCCGTTTTTTCTCTTTATTATAAAAAGAGATTGCACCAGCAGGGAAAAACCCCATGGGATGCCCGGACTTAAGCCTTTCCAGAGATGTACGTACTCCGTTAACATTGGCTACATTGGCACCTCTGTTTTTTGAATCGGGTTGTACAGATATAAAATTATCTTCCATTGCCCCTATTTTGGTAAGTACGCCGTTTACCATCACCGCAAAATCGCTTCTGCGTGCGGCAAAGATATCAATAAGCATAATCCCGTCAATGTGTCCGAATGGATGATTTGAGATAGTTATAAAAGCCCCTTCCGGCAAAGTATCCAATAACTCCGCATTATGAACGTTATATTTTATATCCATCAGAGGATCATGTAACAAAGCTGTCGTAAAATCAGCACCTCTTAAGTGACAATGTTTGGCATGGATATCATTAACCTTCTTGATACCAAGCCATTTTATTATTTTTTTTCCAAGAAAAATCCCGAATTTAGTTTTAAAAAAAGGGGCAATCTCCTGCAAATCAGATAAATCGACTACACTTTTTTTCATATCTTATTTCAATGATTTATATTTCATAATTGCTATGCCAACTGCAATCCAGAATAGTTCTCTTACACGAGTGCATAAACTAACATATACTCCTATTCCAGATGTAATGGACAATGAAGAGAGAGCCAATGCATATCCCCCCTCTCGTGTACCCAATTGCATCGGGGAAAAGAATAACAGGTTCGCAAACAGCGATGCAAATCCTACAATAACTACACACTGTATGTAGGTTATCTCGTATCCTATTGAATATATCATTATAAACACCTCCATACAAGCAATAAAACGTGCGCAGAGCTCTGCGCCTAAAGATGCATAAAATGCTTTTTTTCTATTATTGTAAAGATGGGCAATAAGTTGATCCATCTCTTCAACATGTTCTTTATTTTTTAAAGAATATTCTTTAATACGCTTCTTTACAAAGGGAATGCACGCTCCAAGTGCAAGCAGGCGACCGATTACACCCTTACGATACACTTTAAACGACCAATAAATCAAAGCTACCGAACCAACAAGAACTGACCACAAAACAATTTCTATCCCCAGACTTATATGCTTTACCGTAATCATTAACAACGGAACACACAAAAGCCAAAGAATGAAATGAGAAACAAAATGCATCATTGCGTAAAGCAATACCGATGATGTTGCCTTTTTGGTACCAAGTGCAGGCTTAAGCTCTAGAATCCGATAAGGTTCTCCGCCTAATAATCCCATAGGGGTAGTGTAATTGATAGCATACCCGCTAATCACGATTTTGAGGGTTCGAAGATATTTTATCTGCTTGGTTTCTTCACTTCCGTCTCGAATAATTATGTGAAAAGAAATGGCATTCACAGCATATACCACAATCCATATTCCTACAATCGCGAAGAACCACCAACCGGTATTTTTTAGATTTTCATAAATTACATCAAAGCCCAGTGAGTGGACCATTATAAAAATAACCAAAACTCCCAGGGCAAAGAATATATTACGAATTACATTACTCTTATTTTTCATGCAAAAAGATTATTATAGAAAAGATTTGCACATCTTTTCGTGCTTTTTGATGGAAATAAACAAGACTATGTTCAGTACTATAATTTCATATAAAAAGTAGGCCCAAACTTCACCAGTCAGCACAATAATAAACATCACAATTGTACGACCATTAAAGGTAAGCAAGTCGATATAACGCATCAAATTCCGGCTTTTCTTTCTGAAAGCCAATCGAATATCTTCGGGGATATCCTCTTTATACTTGTCTTTGAGGCTGCTAAGCATCTGTTGTAAGACAGGTGTTACCTTTTCCTGCATCTTTGTGTATCCTCTGTAAAAGAAAAAGAAAAATCGGTTTATTCCGGGTTTCATTGCAAGATAAGCGGCGTTAACCTGACTATAGGTCTGAAATTCGGCCCCTTTTTCTTTACTTAAAAAAAACAGATGCAATGTTTTATAGTAATCTGTTATATTTGCCTGTACAAGATGGGACATACCTGATAAAACAGCTAAAGCAAAAAACCATGGGGTACCGTGCTCAGCCATCAACCGCAAGGCAAAACCTACATAAATAGAAGTAAACCAAAGATCTCCCGCAAAACCATCTAATATACGACCTATTTCAGATTTAATGCCAGTAAGACGAGCTAGCTGACCGTCTACACAATCTAATATATTAGCAAAAATCAATAATAAAATTCCTAAAATCGTATAATAAAGAGCTCCGAAATAAAATAAGTAACCCGCTCCTATCCCCACAAATATGGATAATATCGTAACCATATTGGGTGTAATACCGGTATTTCGAAGCAAACAAGCTATTTTGAAGCCTATGGGACGATAGAATATTCTGTCTATTTTATTTTCTGTTTCGATTGACTTTAACGATGCTTCGTACTCTTTTTTATTTATATCGTTCATTCAGAGTTTATTTATAAGAATAGCCGCCATCAACGACAACTACCTCTCCATTAAAATAATTATTTTCAATCAACATTTTATATACCTCGGCCAATTCTTCTGGTTTGCAAAAACGACCAAGGGATACTTTTCTTTCTATGTTTCTACGAATTTCTTCCGGTTTAGTTAGCTGCCATTCGGTATCAACAAAACCCGGAGCAACAGCATTTACCCTGATTTCGTACGGTACAAAAACTTTCACCATATTTTTCACCAAGGCATGTACTGCCGACTTCGATACTCCGTAAGCTAACGAAACCGAATGGGGCTCGATACCCATCAACGATCCCGTAAATACTACGGAACCACCTTTAGCCATTTTGGTAATGATGCGTTGCATTAAAAAGACCGGAAAGTGAACATTTGCAAAAAAAACCTCTTCCCACGCAGCATAAGACACTTGTTCAAAAGATTCACGACAAGTAAGTCCGGCGTTAAAAACCACTGAAAACAACTCAAGGGACTGTTCTTCAAGATAGGCATCGATTGCAGAAATAGACTTGATATTGGTAATGTCGGCTTTCAAAATACGAACGTCAACATCATTATTCTGAAGAAGCTCCCGTCTAGTTTCTTCGGCAGTGTGAGTGTCTGAAGAATATGTTAAAATCAAATCGTATCCCGAGGCTGCCAAACATAAAGCAACTGCCTTACCGATACCTTTGGTCCCCCCGGTAATAAGAACATATTTATCCATATTTATTCTGTTTCATGCTTAACCGTTACAGGTTTCGCTTTTTGCTGGGAATGGAGGTTTGCCTCGTAGCTATCGTGAATCGTCTTTTTTAGATTGGATGAAGAAACTCCTGTACCATATGGAAAATAAAAAACCTTTACACCAAGTTCTTCTAAATAATCATATTTCCCAAACCAGTCGTCGCCTACAACAAAAGCATCGATATTTAATTTCTTCACTATCTCGCTGTGATCCAAGGAATGCTGAGGAATCACAATATCGGGCGTTTTAAGAGCTTCAATAATTTGAAGACGTTCGTTAAAAGGGATGATCGGTTGAGGTTTATATGACATTACAAGTTCATCTGTACTCACTCCTACGATTAAAATATCAGCCAGACTTCTGGCGTAGTTAATCATACGAAGGTGATTATAATGAAACATATCAAATGTTCCTGAAGTGTAAACTATCGTTTTATTTTTAAACATACCTAATCCTATCTAAGTTTTATTGCACAAACTTACACAAACTTTTCCTATCAAAAAAAGTTTATCTAAAAAAAAGCTAATTAATACATGCTCCTATCGGCTATTAGAATCGCATGGTAATATCTGTAACGAAGTACTAAAATAAAAACAGACAGTAATTTTATTAATTCTTACTGTCTGTTTTATATATATTAGACTCTTTTCAGATACTATCTATTGCATCATCTTTTGTAAGGTCGAGCTTTTCGTTATCCCCTCCTTTATCGAAATATTGCTTACGAAGTGGATTTGCAGTTGCTTCTTTATAGAATTTTCTGCATCTGTAAATATCAAGAGCTGTATATAACGCCTGTCTGAATGAATCTTCGGAAGCCATATTCTTGCCTGCTATGTCGTAAGCTGTTCCATGCGCAGGAGATGTTCTTACAATAGGTAATCCAGCTGTATAGTTAACTCCTTCTTCCATAGCCAGGGCTTTAAACGGAGCTAATCCCTGATCATGATACATGGCGAGTACTCCGTCAAATTTATCATAATTCTGCGAACCGAAGAATCCATCTGCGGCATAGGGTCCGAAAGATAATACACCTTGTTTATCCATTTCTTCCATAGCAGGAATAATTATGGTTTCCTCTTCTTTTCCAAGCAACCCATTGTCTCCAGCATGAGGATTCAACGCTAAAACAGCTATTCTAGGCTTAATGATTCCAAAATCCTGCTTTAACGATTGGTTAAAAACCGATAATTTAGATTTAATATCCTCTTTGGTAATATTCTGTACAACCTCAGACAAAGGAAGATGCCCGGTTACAAGTGCCACCCGAAGGTTATTGCTCATCAGAATCATCAAAGCCTTCTTGCCAGACACTCCGAACACCTCTTCAAGATACTCAGTATGTCCAGGAAAATGAAATTGATCGTTTTGAATATTATGTTTGTTAATAGGAGCTGTTACAAGAACATCAATCACCCCTCTCTTCAAATCATTGCAAGCAGCTTCCAATGCTTTAAACGCAGCTTCTCCGGCAATTTCCGTTGATTTTCCTAATTCTACTTTCGATTCTTCATCCGCACAGTTGATGATGTTTATACGATTGACACCCGCATCTTCAGCCTGATTAATGACACTGATATTAACAGGTTGCATCTCGAGGACTTTGCGATGATAAGCTGCAATTTTTGATGAACCATATATTATCGGCGTACAAAGATCGGCAATTCTTATATCGGAAAAAGTTTTTAAAATAACCTCGTAACCAATTCCATTTATATCTCCGTGCGTGATTCCAACCCTTATCAATCTTTCTTCCATTTCTTTTTTATATTAATTACTCAATTCGGCTTGAAGCGGCTCTTCATCCGGTTGGTCAAATTCACCGGGAAGCTTCAATGTGTACAAAGATGCTTCAACCTGACGAATTATATTTCTTTTATCCTTTTCAGGTGCATATACAAATCCTTCAACAACGATCACCCGCTGATTTGCTTCATCCAAACGTGCATGACTTACAAATGGGCCTCCCATCATATCGCCTACCATTTTCCATAAACCACGTATTTCGGCACAGTATTTTCCTTTTACAGTTATAGGTGTGAAGCTAACTCCCCCAAAACGTGTTTCGGTAGTCATATATGAATTTTCAAATGATCCGGGAATATTTGCTTTTAACACAGAGTCTCTTTTTGCAATCAGATACTCCGGGGTGAATGTATTATTGTCAGTATAAGGAAACGAGTAGATAATCATATCTCGTCTGCCTTCCGCTGCATTATTAGAAGCCCAGAAGAAGTTTGTAGTATCTTTATAGAATTTCATTGATTCGGGAGCTTTCAATTCTACATCAAATATCTCCTTTACCTTTTTGTATGTATAGCTGCTGTAGGTTTTATCCAGGGTCTCAATCGTACGGTTCAACTCAGATTTTACAAAAAAGTCTAATATTGATTTAGCATTATTGGTTATATATAGCTCAAGAGATGCAGCATCAGGAGCTTGTAATTTTAATAGAATTTGCCCTTTAGCCCATCTGTCCTGCGAATAATTCATCCCTGCTTTCGTATACATGGATGGATTAATCTCAACAATCATAATATTCCGGACAATCTGTAGCATTCTATCAAAATTTTGGGGCTCTGTGTAAGATATGTCCATTACCGGCTCAGGTTGTGTCAAGCCTGGAACATCTGATGAAAGCAAATCTTTTATTGCGATACCGGCAGGTCCCTCCCATGCACTTTTATCCATCACAACAATTAAATCACCGGGTGAACCTGTTGCTTTTGACACAACCGGACCTCCTTCACAGGCACCCATACATATGACGAGCAACATCATACTGAAAAACAAAGAAATCGTTTTCATATGCATTAATTTATTAATTCAACAAAGATATATTTTTTTTGCAAAAAGCATGCATTATTTAATTCTTTTGCTCTTTTTTTGCTGTAGACAACATTCCACAAGCGGCAAATATATCTTCACCTCTCGACGAACGAATGGTACATACAATTCCTTTTTTAGTAAGGGCATCTCGAAACGCATTCATATTTTCGGTATTTGAGCTTTTGAGGGGTGAATTAGGTATGGCATGAAAACGTATAAGATTTACACGACAAGGAATTCCTGCAATTAATTTAGCAACTCCTTCAGCATGTCTCAAGTCATCATTTAATCCGTCAAACATAATGTATTCGAAGGAAACCCTACGCTGATGACTAAAATCGAACTGCCTGATTTGAGCTATAACCTCTTTGGCAGGAAATGCCTTTTCGACGGGCATGATAGATAAACGTTCATCAGGGAAAGGCGAGTGAAGGCTATAAGCCAAATGGCAGTCACTTTCTTTAAGAAAGCGTTGCAGACCTTTTGCAACCCCGATGGTAGATACTGTTATACGTTTTGGACTCCAGCCGTAGCCATACGACGATGTAAGAATTTCGAGAGCTTTAAATAGTTCATCAGCATTATCCAAGGGCTCTCCCATACCCATAAATACTATATTAGTCAGCTTTTCGTATTCTGGGATGGATTGAATCTGATTTATTATATCAGAAGTAGTAAGGTTTCCATTAAATCCCTGGCGACCTGTCATGCAAAATGAACAATTCATTTTACAACCTATTTGCGAAGACACGCATAATGTAGCTCTATCTTCTTCAGGAATATATACTGATTCTACAAAGGCATTAACTCCTACCTGAAATAAATATTTGATAGTGCCATCCACCGATTTCATAAACTCCGAAGGAGATGTCATCCCAACAACATACTTCTCACTAAGCGTATTTCTGTTTGCTGCAGATAGGTTTGTCATTTCAGAGATAGAAACAATCCTTTTTTTATACAGCCAATCGGCTATTTGCTTCGAAGCATAGGCTGGAAGATTAAGCTCTGATGCTACTTCTTTCAGTTCATTTAATGTCATTCCTAATAATCTTCTTTTTGCTTCCATGTCTTCCTTCTTAATATACTTTAAACTGCAAAGATAAAAAAAAAGCGGATGTCTTTCATCAAAGAAAGACATCCGCCGTGTAGTATAATGTAACTTAAAACTTTTTTTAATAGAAACGAATGCGGTTATCTACGATTTCAGCTTTATTAACCAACGACTGAACAGCCTGGAATCCGAATCGATATGCATTTGCAGAGTCAATTGTCTTAATCTGTTCTGCTTCGTTGTATACTTTTGCATCTTTGGTTTTATTATAAACCTTTAGTACATAAACACCGTTATTTCCTTTTACCGGAGGTGTAAGCTGTCCTACCTGAGCTAAAGCTACCGCAGCATTTACTTTTGGTTCAACACCGATGCCAGTAATTCTGCGTGTACCGAAGCTAACAAACTTAACTGAGTCTATTTTAGATTCCATAGCTTCTGCATAACCTTCAAGTGAAGTGATATTCTTAGCAGCAAGATCCGACGCAATTTTGTCGCCTTTCTTCTGAGCAATCAATTCAGCCTTCAAAGCAGGAGCAACTGTTTTTACAGAAGCATAACCTTCAGGGATTGATTCCTGAACTGCTGCAACAACAAACTTATCTTCACATTCAAAAATATCAGAAATAGCACCTTTATCATTTTGGAATGCCCAACGAATAACTTGTCTTGAATTTTTGATAGTTCCGATCATTTGATCAGCACCGGTGACAGTCACATCAGACAGTACATTGTATCCTGCTTCTTTAGCAGCTTCATCCATCTTTTTAATATCTCTGTTAGCTGTCAGATACTTATTCAATTCATTATAGATATTGCTATAAGTTTTTGAACTGGGAGAAACTGTCATATCAATGTCTGCAACTTTATATTTTGTTACACTGGCAGTTCTCTCGTCTACTCTAACCAAATGTGTTCCATACAAAGACTTTACTAATGCATAACCATTTACAGGAGTTGAGAAAATAGCCTTCTTGAAATCTTCATTTACACCTCTTAAAGCTGTAACTTCCGTAAACCATCCAAGTTCGCCACCATTCTGCGCAGATTGATCCTGTGAATAATTCTTAGCTAACTCAGCAAAATTGCCGCCGTTCTTAAGAACTGTCATCAAACTGTCTGCCAAAGATGTTGCAGCAGCTTCATTACCGGCATTGGCAATCATGATATGGCTAACCTTAATCGAATCAGGTGCAACAGTCTTATCTACCAATTTAAACAATCTGTATTTATCAGCTTCGAAAACGGGGCCATAAACTGTTCCCACTTCGGCAGTTGTTGCAAATTGTTTTAGCTGCTCATCAAAAGCTGCTGCAGAAAAGAATGCATCCACATAAGGAACTTCAGAATTTTCATTTACAACATCGGCAATCCGGTCTGTTGAGATAACTTCTTCTTTAATTGCTTCAATTTCCGCACTTGCATTGTCATAATCCTGCTTGCTTGGACGAATATCTACAGCAATATATTTGATCAATTTGCTCTCTTTCTGCTTATACACAGATTTGCGTTGATTGTACAATTTATCAATTTCACTATCAGATACTGTCACTAAAGAATCAGCAACAGAAGCATAGGGTTGCATTGCATACACAATATCTGAACTTTCGGCTGTTTCGTCAAAAGTTGCTTTGGCATCAATAACATTGGCTGTAATAGCCTTGCTAAGCAAAGTTGTATATTTTTGCTCCAAACGCTGTTGCTTGATATTCTTTTCCCAAAACAACCAGAAATTCTTTGCCTGGGCAAGCTGAGCTTGCTGATCTGCTGGATAATTAGCAAGATTAGGATCATTTATCGTTTTCAAGAAATTCAACAATGCAGGTTTATCAAATGCACCAGTCTCAGGATTTACAAACATCTGCATCTGCTGGATCATAGGTGAAATATTTTCTCCCTGAACCATATCAAACAGCTCTTCGGGTGAAACTACAATACCCAAATCAGACAATTCTTCTCCAAGGACGATCTCACGAACCATAGCATCGAAGACAGATTCACGAATCTGAGTCATGTATTCTTCAGGTAAACTTGTGCTACCGGACTGCATTTTATAAACTTCCGTCATTTCGTCAACACGAGCCTGATAATCCTGAATTTTAATCACTTCTCCATTAATTTCAGCAACACGTTCCTGCGATTGTCTAAAATAAGTAGATCCTGAGTTTAAAAAGTCACCGATAATGAAAGCAAACAATGCCAGCCCCACTACGAGTACTAACAATCCTGCTTTGTTTCTAATTTTTTCCAGCGTAGCCATTTATCTTTATATATTTAAAAAGTTTATATTTTACAGTTAACGGGCACGAAGATACAAACAAAACGTAATTAACGCGCATATTCCGTAACTTTTTTTCACTAATCAATCACTTTAATTCGAACTAATTCAATTTTAGTTGATGTTACTTTCACAATCTTCATGCTATATCTGCCAATATCGATTATCTCGTTTACCTTCGGAAACTTTTGATAGTTGTGTAGAATATACCCTGCAATGGTTTGGTAATCGTCAGACTCAGGCAAATCCAAATCAAATTTTTCATTCAGCAGATCAACCTCCAATCTACCAGAGACCAGGTATTCATTTTCTCCAAGCTGCTTACTAACCAGGGATTTCGTATCATGTTCATCTTCAATTTCTCCAAATATCTCTTCAACCAGATCTTCCAGAGTAACGATTCCTGCTGTTCCACCAAATTCATCCACAACAACAGCAATGCTTCGTTTTTCTTGCAACAGCATTTTCATAAGTGTATTGGCTGTCATATTTTCCGGCACAATTGGAACAGAAATTATGCGGGTTGTCCAGTCTTTTACATCAGTAAATAATTCAGACGAATGGATATAGCCTATAATTCCATCGATGCTATCGTTATAAACGAGTATTTTCGAGTAGCCAGTTTCGATAAATTTATTTTTCAACTCATTGATTGTGGTTTGCTTATCACATGCAACAATCTCTGTACGGGGAACCATACAATCACGCAAACGTACATTTGAGAAGTCAAGAGCATTTTGAAATATTTTGACTTCATTCTCAATCTCTGCCTTTTGCTGTAAATTTTCCAGACTCTGTTGAATAAAAAAATCCAAATCAACTTTTCCTAAGGATTTACTGACAGTCCGCTTCCAATCCTTTATTCCAAACACAGTTAAAATAAGGAAAGTTATGAGTGTAATAATCTTTGTTACCGGATACAATACCACATAAAAAACAGCCAGTGGAATAGAAAATATCTTCAGGTATAGGTTTGGGTTGGTTTTAAAAATTGTTTTTGGAAGAAATTCGCCGGCAATTAAAATAAGGATTGTTGCAAAAAATGATTGAATAAATATAAAAAGAATCTGGTTGTCGACAAATAAACCAATGGATGATTCAATATATGAGGCAATTAAAAGGACATAAACAATAAGAGAAAGATAGTAACCTACCAGCATTAAAGAGATAAACTCATAGGGGTTTCTATAAAAAAAAGACAAGATGTAACTGGAAAATCGCTTATTCCTTTTTTCAAGTTCAAAACGAATTTTATTAGAGGAAATGAAAGCAATTTCCATTCCTGAAAAAAAAGCAATCGTTAGTAGAGAAATGAATATATAGGTCAACATGTTCAATTATAATTCTACTTGACTGTATCCTGCTTCAACGAATCGGCACGCGATTCTGAAACCGGAAATACCCCTTGAGGGTTAAAAATTTTATAAAGAGTCATACTCTGATTAGATTCAAAACCTATTCCGGTAATAACTCTTTCCGCCTGTTCAATTCGAATAAATTTATCAGAATAAACTTTTTCTGTTCGTTGGTCCCAGAAAAGAAGAGACGTTTCAAACCGCTCACCGGCTAAACTTGAAACTTTAACATTACCGATAAGTTTCCAAAGGCCTTTCTTGTCATAATAATAAGCTGTATCAGCTTTTATACTTGCCTCTGCTCTAAAAAGAGTATCAAATTTCTCAACATACACTCCATCCGGGAAATACCAATGAGGTTCGGCCGCTTTCTCAAAAACAAGCCATTTTTTTGTATTTAACCTGTAGCGGGTTATTCCGGAATCGGATATAAGCGTAGAGATATCCAAGGCCTTCATGGTGTACGATTTTTCCGGATCGAAAGAAACATCAACCACCTCCTTATTCTCCTTGCCGCAAGAGGTAGATAATAAAATAAACATAACAGCTGCGAAGAGTGCAGCTGTTATGTTTTTATTATTTGATAATAACTTCAAAAGAGGTATAATCATGTCTTAACGAACCCTTGTTTGTTCTCCAATCCAACCTCCGATTGTTATAGTCTGACCTTTTTCCAAATCAGGATGCATAAAGATTTCTTCAGTAGAAGGGAAATGCGCTCTGTATGATCCGATTAATGAATTAGCTTCATCTGCACAACTAGGATCAACCTGTCTTGCTTTTTCAAACTTATCTACTGCTGCATAATATACTGATCTAGCCAGTACACCATCGTTCGGATAAATACTCTTAGCTGTTGCGGCATACATTTTACCAATCAACAAATAAGGAGCACCGTTATTAGGTTTCATATCCAGAGCCTTCATGCAATACTGTCTTGCTTTAGAATAACTATTCTGATCAAAAGATATTAAAGCAATCATGTAGTAAATATCAGATTTTACGTTTGGATCTGTTTCCATTCTGGCTGATTCCTCAAAGAACTTAACAGCTGTATCAAAATCCTTATTCTTAACAGCCTGCTTACCTAATCCCATTGCAGATTCTGCAGTCGGTTCAATTTTATGAGCATAACCAGATGCTGCAAAATAAGCGTCAATTTCCTGGCAACGAACACGTCTCAACAACGAGATTGTTTCCTTAAGATAATTTAAATCAGTCTTATTGGCTTCAATTTTGGCAGCAAACATATTTTGTAAAGTTTCACAATCAGCAGCACCACTATTTGCAAAACCATTATCCAAACCAGCCTTCATAGTAGTAAGGTTGCCAATTTCCTTTTCGTTACCAGCAGCTTTTGCAGCAGCCAATTGTGTATCAAAAATTGCAGAACACTTCAGATAATCCTGAATGTATTGTTCCTTAAAATTAGGATCCTTCAATAATTGCTGGTGTGAAGAATACATAAAGTAAGAAACAGCTAATGCTTCTGTTTTCTCCTTAAATTCAGTAATTACTTCTCCTAACCATCCGTAAAGAACCTTTACATCGGCCTTGTCTCCCATATACTGGATATAATCCTGGGCTTTACGAGATACAATCCAATCTTTTCCATATCTGGAGTCGTCTCCAAAATACTTCACACGTTGGTCATACACAGCCATCAACTTGTCAATTAAGGCTGCTTTCTTAGCTGGATCTTTTTCATTTTCGATCTGCCACCCAACAATTCTCACTCCGTACAGATAAATATCCTTTGTTGCAGCAGGACATTCATCGTACGTGATTTTCCAAAACTCATAGGCATCTTTAAAGTTGCCAGCTTTTGCATAAGGAATAAATAGGCTAATATTCTCAACGCATCTTGCACTATCAGCACCTGATCCAAATTGAGAACCAGTATCTACTCCTTTCTGCGCATACACTCCAAATGCTCCTATAGAGCATCCGATAGCAAGCAATAACACTCTAATCTTCATATCTCTTTAAATTAATGTTAGCAAAATTTCTTAATCCAATTTCCATTTGAAGAACCAACGTTCGTTAAATGTATAATTAACAGTAAACCTTAAATACTGTTCATCAATCATTGTGCTTATTTCCGGTTTTATCTTTACATATTCGAAAGACAGATTAATGATAGACCGTCCATCAACCAAAGGCAGACCGAAACCAACACTTGCTCCATACTCTTTATAGCTGTTACCATTTATATTTAAGTAAGAATTACTATAATGAATACCACCTCGATAGGATACTCTTTTTAAGAAACTCTTCTCTGCAAAACCAGGAATAAACTCTCCACCTAATGCCAGACGCATTCTGTTCTTAAACTGACTTGTCTCATCAAAAAATTTAGCTTTATCCCAAGTCTGATAAAGGAAATCAGCTCCAAGTGTCAGTTTATTATTCTTGACATAAGAGACTCCAAATCCGTAAGACTCGGGAATATCAAAGCCAAGACCCGTAACCGTATCTGCTTTGGCAACATTATTCAACGATTCAATATCGTAAGATGTTGCATTCAACTTGTTTGATGGTGAATAAACCAATCCGAAATTCAGGCTTTCCTTCAATCCGACAGGATGTGTATATTGTAAACCCAAGTCAAGTTTAATATCCTTTACATCTACCCGTTGTTTTCGATACACATCATATGCGTCAGATCCGTTACCGAAAGACAAATTACGTTCATGAGTTATATTACCAAAAAAATATCCAACATTTGCACCGACTGAAAGTCTCTTCTTCCATACATCTATAGACAATCCAGCATAGACTTCGTTTAATCCGCCGGTACCAACAAAATTTTCTATATAGTTCAAGTCGGAATCTTCCGCCTTTTTCAATGCTCCGAAATCATATCCCACATACGAATATGGAAGAACTCCAATACTCATTGCAACTCTCTTGTGAAGGGGGAATTGCATTGCCAGATATTCTATATTTCCATTATAATTATTTTGTTTATTCTGTCCATCATCAAACCATGATAATTGGGCAGAAGCTCCAAAATCAAAAATAAACGTCATTGAGTCAATACTCGTGTAAGACGCAGGATTTAAAGGATTAATCTGCTTAGAAGATCTCAACCCATACCCGATTCCACCCATAGCTCTCCCAGCCCCGAACGAACGATCGGCCAACTCTCCATATCCAAATCGTGTATATGGAGAATTTGTGTTGTTTTGTGCAAACAACGACATCTGAGAAAGAATACAGATAGCAACTAAAATTATACTTTTAATTTTCAACATTATATTCTAAGATTCTATTTAATCCTGTAAACACTAAATTAATGTCCGCAAAGTTCGCGTTTTTTAGTTTCCGTGCAAAATAAAAAGAATGCCCACCCGTTAAAAAAACCAAAAGAGAGGGATATTTTATTCTTAACGAATCTATATAGCCATCCATTTCAAAAATTATACCATTTACTACCCCAGATTGTATGGCCGATTCAGTATCATTTCCAATAAATAAAACATCTTCTGGTTCGTTAAGCAACGGCAATTTCTTAGTGAATGCATGCAACGCTTTAAATCGGGTAGACATCCCCGGAGAGATATTCCCACCTACAAAAGTACCTGAAGCCTCGATTACTTCATAAGTAATAGCAGTTCCAGCATCAATAACCAACAAATCCATCCCCGGTTGCAAATAATTGGCTCCCACAACAGCAGCCAATCTATCCTTCCCCAATGTCTGAGGTGTCTTATAGGAAACCTTAACCGGCAACTTCACATTTTCATCAAGCAACAAAAAAAAACGCAACTTACCTTTAAGAAAGCTTGCAATTTCAGGATCTACATCTACAACCGTAGAATATATTCCCTGATCAAGATCAAACTCTTCAAAAAGAGAACGAACAACCGAAACATCAAAATGTTTGAAAACAAATGACGATTTTAGTTGTCCATTAGCGAATATGGCTACCTTGGCAGATGAATTTCCTTGTTCAATAATCAGATTCACTTGTTTGATATTTTGCACAAAGAAAAGCAAAATAGACGACATAACACACATATTTTTGCGATTAACCTCTTTTTTTTACTAATAAGTCTGTATTTACTTCAAATTCATATAAATTCTAATTTGTAAAAAGGTCAATATGATGCTTCTGCGAGATTGATGATTTAAAAAATAAAACATACATTTGCATCTGAAAATTATCGATCGATGAAAAAATATCTGTTTATTATCTCTTTTCTACTTTTGATTTTACCGATTAAAGCTCAGCTTCCTTTAAGTGAGGAATCACGCATAAGTATTTTAACGAGCTATCCTTCGGACGAAGAGGTATTCACTCTTTACGGACATACAGCAATCCGGATATTAGACCCAGCTCAAAACATTGACCTTGTTTTTAATTATGGAATCTTTGATTTCCATACTCCGAACTTCATCTATAGGTTTGCCAAAGGAGAGACTGATTACATGCTTGGGGTTGCCGACTTTCAAAACTACTTCATAGAGTATCAGATGAGAGGTAGTAAAGTAGTAGAACAGGCATTAAACTTGAATCAGGTAGAAAAAGAAAAACTATGGCAAGCATTGATTGTCAACTACGAGCCACAAAACAGAACGTATCGCTATAATTTCTTTTTTGATAATTGCTCGACTAAACCAAGAGATTTGGTAGAAAAAGCAGTAGAGGGCAAAATAAACTATAAAGAGAATAAAAACAAACCTACGTTCAGAGACCTGATCAATGATTGCACACGAAACCATTACTGGTATACCTTCGGTTGCGATCTGGCCTTGGGAAGTCCGACCGACCGCATTACCACCATCCGTGAACAAATGTTCTTACCATTATATCTTGTTTCTGCCTTTGATGAGGCTACCATTAGCACTCCCTCTGGTGAAAGCCGCAAATTAGTACAATCTTCATCTGTTTTAATAGAAGAAAATAAAGACATTGATAAGAGTAGCCCAAGTTTATTTTCGCCACTGTTTGTGTCCATAAGTTTATTACTGGCAGTTACAACACTAACCATTATAGCATTCAAAAGGAAAAAAATCTTCCGAGGTATCGACATTGTATTGTTTTCAATAGCCGGCATAGCAGGTTTGATTCTCTTTTTTCTAAGCTTTATATCAACGCATCCTGCTACCAACCCGAATTGGTCGCTTATTTGGCTTCACCCCTTTCATCTGATTGGAGTGATATTGTTTTCAGTAAAAAAGCTGAATAAGGCTGCTTATTATTATCATTTTATTAACTTTGCAGCGCTAACACTCCTGCTTGTTGGATGGCACATCATTCCTCAGCAGTTTAATACAGCCTTTATCCCTTTGGTACTAACGCTTTGGATGAGGTCTGGATATAGTGTTTATATCATAAAAAAGATTTATTAATGAAACGATTCCTTACATCTCTGATTGCGGTTTTAGCAATTACCAATCTGGAGGCGCAACAACAAACGCCTAAATTGGTGGTATGCATCACGGTGGATCAGCTTAGAGGTGATTATATAGAATATTTTTACAATACTTTTGGAGATCGTGGATTCAAACGATTGCTAAACGAAGGACTCGTATATAAAAACATTCGTTTTGAATTTTCAAACGTAGATCAGGCCTCAGCATTTGCTACACTTTTTACAGGGACCAATCCTTGTTTTCATGGAATTACAGGGGACAGCATCTACGATTTTGAAAAAGATAAGGAATTGCCTTGTCTGTATGATCCGGCTTTTCTGGGCAATTACACGCACGATAATTACTCCCCCAAAAACCTTATCAGCTCTACCATTGGAGATGAGCTGAAAATTGCTTCAAACGGGCGAAGTGACGTATATTCGATCGCACCGGATGCTAATAGTGCTATACTATCTGCAGGGCATGCAGCAAACGGGGCTTTTTGGCTTGATAATTATAATGGCAAATGGGCTACTACCACCTATTATAAAAACGTACCTTGGTATGTTGATCGTTTTAATAATGGGAACGAATCTCTTGAATCACGCATTGAATCAATGGTTTGGGAGCCATCATTGCCACTAAAACAATATAGTGCATTTCCATACCTGATGGACGATCTGCCCTTCAAGTATTCTTATAACCCCAAGTATAAGGATTGTTATTTCAATTTCAAAAGCTCACCATACATAAACAAAGAGATTACCCGTCTTACAAAACAATTTCTGGAATTTGGAGGATTCGGTAGCCGAAGCTGTCCGGATTTATTGTCTGTAACCTTTTATGCAGGTAATTACAACGGGACTAAAAACAAAGAATATACAAGAGAGATTCAAGATATTTATATTCAGCTGGATAAGGATCTTGAACAACTTTTGGATGCTGTTGACAAGAAAGTAGGACTGGTAAATACCCTGATTGTTTTATCAGGTACGGGTTATTATGAGAATGAAGTAACCTATTCTGAAGGACTGTCTCTTGGAGGAGGAGATTTTTATCCAAAACGCTGCGTAGCCCTTTTGAATATGTATCTTATGGCAATACATGGTCAACAAAATTGGGTTAAAGGGTATCATGACGGTCAGATTTTTTTCAATAGAAAAGCCATTGAAGATGCAAAGCTCGATCTTGGAGTGATACAACGGCAAGCCGCCGAGTTTGTACTAGAATTCAGTGGAGTGCAGCATGTAACAACCGACAGAGAATTAAGATCCGGAGATTGGAATGAAGGTACTGCAAATTTCAGGAATGGCACACATCACCTAGGAAGAGGTGATCTTATCATTGAACTACAACCGGGATGGACTATTGCCAACGGAGACGAAAAAGGGAAAAAAAACACCAGCGTTGTCCGCAATAATGCAGTAATCACACCTTTAATATTTATGGGCAACGGACTAAAACCCGCTCATATCTATAGAGAAGTGAAAGCAACAGAGGTAGCTCCTACAGTTACCCATGTACTGAGGATCAGGCCACCAAATGCCTGCAACCAGTTACCGCTTTCAGAATTACTCAATTATTAACAAAAACAAGAAAATAAAAATATCATGGGATTTAATGAGTTTATGACCAAGCTGTTTGGCAACAAGTCGCAGCGTGACCTCAAGGAAATCGACCCTTATGTAAACAAAATCAAGGCTGTATATCCTGAGATTCAAAGGCTGTCGAATGATGAATTGCGTGCCAAAACGGATGAAATAAAGCAACGTATTCAAGATTATGTAGCCACTGAAAATGCAAGAGTTGAAGAGCTTCGTAAAGGAATCGAAGAAAAGGAACTGGAAGAACGCGAAACTATTTGGGCAGAAGTAGATGTTATTGAAAAGTCTATTACTGAAAAAATGGAGGTTGTTCTGGAAGAATCTCTTCCAGAAGTTTTTTCTATCATGAAAGAAACAGCACGCCGTTTCACTGAAAATGAAAAGGTGATTGTAACTGCCAATCAATTCGACCGTGACTTAGCTACTAAACACGATTTTGTAAGCATTGAAGATGATAAGGCCATCTATCTGAACCACTGGAAAGCCGGGGGTAATGATATCAAGTGGGAGATGATTCACTATGATGTACAGCTATTTGGTGGTGTGGTTTTACATAAAGGTAAAATTGCTGAAATGGCTACTGGTGAAGGTAAGACATTGGTTGCAACCCTTCCCGTATTTCTTAATGCCCTTACACGAAAAGGCGTACATGTTGTAACTGTAAATGACTACTTGTCAAAGCGCGACTCGGAATGGATGGGACCATTATATATGTTCCATGGCCTTTCTGTTGATTGTATTGACAAACATCAGCCTAATTCGGATGCCCGTCGTGCAGCTTACAATGCAGATATAACATTTGGAACGAACAACGAATTTGGTTTTGATTACCTGCGTGACAATATGGCTATAAGTCCGCAGGATCTTGTACAGCGCAAACATAATTATGCAATTGTCGACGAGGTTGACTCTGTTTTGATTGATGATGCCCGAACTCCTCTTATTATTTCTGGTCCAATTCCTAAAGGAGATGATCAGTTGTTTGAAGAATTCAGAAACAATGTTGAAGTGGTTGTAAATGCTCAGAAAAATCTCTGCACCAAACTGCTTACTGAGGCAAAAAGCAAAATGCTGAACGAGGATTCTAAAGTAAAAGAAGAAGGGACGTTATTGTTATATAGATCTTTCAAGGGATATCCAAGAAATAAGGCTCTGATAAAATATCTTAGCGAACAGGGCGTAAAGGCGGCCATGTTAAAGACTGAAGAACAATATATGGCTGAAAACATGCGTAACATGCATTTGGTTACGGATGAACTATTTTTTGTAATTGACGAAAAAAACAACAGCATCGAGCTAACCGACAAAGGAATAGACTTGATGACAGGCAATTCTGACGATCCTCATTTCTTCGTTCTCCCTGATATTACTTCCGAACTTTCTCAGCTAGACAATATGCCGGGAAGCGAAACGGAAAGACAGGCCCGTAAAGATGAAATTCTGGCGAATTACGCAGTAAAAAGTGAGCGTGTACATACTATCAACCAATTACTTAAAGCCTATACATTATTCGAAAAAGACGATGAATATGTAGTGATGGACAACAAAGTAATGATTGTTGACGAGCAAACTGGTCGTATCATGGAAGGTCGTCGCTATTCTGACGGATTACATCAGGCAATCGAAGCTAAAGAAAGAGTGAAGGTTGAAGCGGCTACCCAGACATTCGCCACAATTACCCTGCAGAATTATTTCCGTATGTATCATAAACTTTCGGGGATGACTGGTACAGCAGAAACAGAAGCAGGCGAATTATGGAATATCTACAAATTGGATGTTGTTGTTATTCCCACCAACAGACCGATCTCCCGTAAGGATATGAACGATCGTATTTACAAGACCAAACGAGAAAAATACTCAGCTGTTATTGATGAAATCAGTAGCTTGATTGAAGCAGGACGTCCGGTACTTGTAGGTACAACTTCGGTAGAAATATCGGAATTGCTGAGCCGTATGCTTACGCTACGAAAAATTCCTCACAACGTTTTAAATGCTAAGTTGCACCAACGTGAAGCGGATATTGTAGCTCAGGCAGGCCAGGCACGTACTGTAACAATTGCAACAAACATGGCTGGTCGTGGTACAGACATTAAATTGTCAGCCGAAGTAAAAGCAGCCGGAGGTTTGGCTATTATCGGTACAGAGCGACATGAATCACGTCGTGTAGACCGCCAGTTGAGAGGTCGTGCAGGTCGTCAGGGAGACCCGGGATCATCTGTATTCTATGTATCTCTTGAGGATGATCTGATGCGTTTGTTTGCATCCGAACGTATTGCCGGGCTGATGGATAAACTTGGATTCAAAGAAGGTGAAGTTTTAGAGCATAATATGCTTAGCAAGTCCGTAGAACGTGCCCAAAAGAAGGTAGAGGAAAACAACTTCGGAATCCGTAAACGGTTGTTGGAATACGACGATGTAATGAACTCACAAAGAGAAGTTGTATACTCACGCCGTCGTCACGCCTTATTGGGTGAACGTATTGGAATAGACGTTCTTAATACAATTTATGATACTTCATCAGCTATTGTTGATCAGCATGAAGGTGATTTTGAATCATTCAAGCTTGAACTATTCAAGGTATTTGCAATGGAGTGTCCTTTCACCGAAGATGAATTCAGAAGTGGAAAATCAGACGCTCTTACTGATAAGTTGTTTGGGGCCGCATTAAAAACATTCAAACGCAAAATGGAGCGCTTATCGGAAGTTGCAAATCCGGTAATCAAACAAGTTTACGAAAATCAGGGGGGAATGTATGAAAACATTATGATTCCAATCACAGATGGGAAACGGATGTATAACATCAGCTGCAACCTTAAGGAAGCTTACGAAACTGAATGTAAGGCCATCGTCAAATCATTCCAGAAATCGATCGTACTTCATACAATTGATGAAGCTTGGAAAGAGCACTTGCGTGAAATGGATGAGTTGCGCCACTCTGTTCAGAATGCGAGCTACGAAAACAAAGATCCATTGCTTATTTATAAATTGGAATCTTACAACCTGTTTAAAACGATGGTAGATAATATGAACCGAAAGACTGCCTCTATTCTTATGAGAGGTCAGATTCCGGTTCGCGAAGAACCAAAACAATCACAGGCTGAAGCCGAAGCAGCCCACGCAGCTGCGCAACGCGTTGCTGTACAACAAGCTGTTCCTGAAAAACGACAGGATATGAGTAAATACCGTACGCAGAAAGATGAAATTGGTGGTACTACTCAGACCGAGGAACGCGCAGAACAACGTCCTCAACCTAAGCATGAACCTGTTCGTGTTGAAAAACAAGTAGGGCGTAATGATGCATGTCCATGCGGAAGTGGCAAAAAATATAAAAATTGTCACGGAAAAGGGCTATAATAATTTCAACTAACATAATAGAAAGAGGGTGTTCGTAAGATCATCCTCTTTCATTTTATACCTTAATAATATACCCTCTTAACTCCTTACCCTCTTCCCTTTCAGCTAATACCTTTACCACTAAATTTATATTACGAAGCTCCTCAAGTGTTAGATTTCAATAAACACTATTATGAATTCATTTTCTATTAATTAGAAACATTTTTGACTTTAATTAATTTAAACAGTAAACAGATTAAAATATTAACATTTCGGTCCAAAAAAAAAGGATTATAGAAGAATCAGGTGTCAGATGTTTACGTATATTTCGGGAAAATAACTTTAAATTTAGTACCAAAATGATTATCGGAGTACCCAAAGAAATTAAGAACAACGAAAACCGTGTCGGACTTACCCCGGCAGGAGTTAAAGAAATTATCATGCGAGGGCATCAGGTATATGTACAACAATCAGCCGGTTTAAACAGTGGTTTTCCTGATGAGGCTTATCTTTCAGCCGGCGCTAACCTGCTTCCAACAATTGAGGAAGTATATGCCGTTGCAGAAATGATTGTAAAAGTAAAAGAACCTATTGCTTCCGAGTATCCGTTGATTCGGGAAAATCAACTTCTTTTCACCTATTTTCATTTTGCCTCGGACGAAAATCTGACAAAAGCAATGATTGCCAGTAAAGCTGTTTGTTTGGCATACGAGACTGTTGAGAAAGCAGACGGATCATTACCTTTATTAATTCCCATGAGCGAAGTAGCAGGCCGTATGGCTACACAAGAAGGAACTCGCTTTCTGGAAAAACCTCAGGGTGGAAAAGGAATTTTATTAGGAGGTGTTCCGGGTGTTAAACCGGCAAAAGTTCTCGTATTGGGAGGAGGAATTGTTGGATTTAATGCAGCTAAAATGGCCGCTGGACTTGGAGCGGAGGTTATTATAGCCGATATTTCACTTCCAAGACTTCGCTGGTTGAATGAAAACCTGCCCGCAAATGTAAAAACATTATATTCTTCATCGCATAATATTGAAGGTGAGCTACACGATACCGATCTTGTAATTGGTGCTGTTCTTATTCCAGGAGCCAAAGCTCCCTATGTGCTGACAAAAGAAATGATCCCGCTGCTTAAAAAAGGAAGCGTTCTTGTAGATGTTGCAATAGATCAGGGAGGTTGTTTTGAGACATCCCACGCAACCACACATGCAAACCCTGTTTACGAAATAAATGGTGTAATACACTATTGCGTTGCCAACATCCCGGGAGCTGTACCACACACTTCAACATTGGCTCTCACCAATGCCACCCTACCCTACGTTATCACGCTGGCTAATGAAGGCTGGGAAAAAGCATGTGAAATGGATCATGGATTAAGATTAGGCCTTAATATTGTAAAAGGTAAAATTGTATACCAGGCAGTTGCAGAAGCATTCGGATGGGCATAAACCGATCTTAGAATTTTAAGTTGTTTAATATAAAATAGAAAAGGTTTCCCAATGGGAAACCTTTTCTATTTTATATTATTGTCATTATTTTCACGAACCAAAGAAGTATCTGAATATATCATTTCCGTTCGCATAGATCAATAAACCAAACAGTAATGCCATACCCACAATCTGCGAATATTCAAGAAACTTATCACTAGGTTTACGTCTTGCAACCACCTCATAAATTAAAAACATAACATGCCCTCCATCCAATGCCGGAATAGGAAGAATATTCATAAATGCAAGGATAATTGACAGAAAAGCAGTCCGTTCCCAGAAAATCATCCAATCCCACTGAGCAGGGAATAAACCTCCGATAGTTCCAAAACCTCCAAGACTGGAAGCTCCTTCTTTGGTAAACACATATTTCATATCATTCACATATCCCTTTAATGTGCTTACACCCTTCTGAATACCAGCCGGGAAAGAGGCAAAAAATCCATATGTGGTAGTTACAGTTTCAAAAACTTCCATCGGGCTTTTCATATAAATACCCATATGCCCTGCCGTATCAGTTGTTAGAGTCAAAGTAAGAGGATTTCCTGAACGATATATCCCAACTTCGATTGCTTCATTTTTATGTTTTGAAAGCATATCCGCTACATCGTCGGCTCCCGGAGTGGACGTTCCATTGACAGACACAATACTATCATTTGCCTGAAAACCGGCTGCTAAAGCAGGAGAATTTTCAGAAAATTTATTTACAACCATTGGATAGCGAAGTCCGGCAAATCCCTTTTTATCGCGCATCATACGTTGCATCAAATCATTTGGTATTGCAATTTCCTGCTCTTCGCCATTACGTAAAACCACAACTGTTTGTGCCTCTACAATCTTACGAATGGCTGATTCTCCAAAACGATCCAATTCTTGACCATTTGCCGATAAAAGAATATCACCGTCCTGGAACCCGATTTGTTTTGCGGTCTCACTATAATACATACCCATCTTCATATTCTTCAATGGAAGATAAGTATCACCCCAGGCAAACAAAACCATAGAGTATATAAACAAAGCCAGCAAAAAGTTAAACACTACTCCGGCAATCATAATCATCAATCGCTGACCTGCCGGTTTTGATCTGAATTCATATGGTTGAGGAGGTAATGCCATTTGTTCTTTATCCATCGATTCATCAATCATTCCGGATATTTTACAATATCCACCTAAAGGTAACCAGCCAATACCGTATTCAGTTTCACTCTTTTTAGGTTTAAACTTAAAAAGAGAGAACCAAGGGTCGAAGAAAAGATAAAACTTTTCAACTCTCACCTTAAAGATCCGGGCAAATAGGAAATGGCCGAATTCATGAACGACAACCAAAATTGATAAACTCAAAATAAGCTGTAAAGCCTTAATTAAAAATGTCTCCATCTATAGTTTGTTATGTTTTTAATTTATTTATTAGAATAAGGATGCTGCAATCAGGCGTACTTCCTCATCAGATCGTACATAATCATCGTACGAAGGTGTCGGGACAAAAGATGCCTTGCACATGGTTTGCTCTATTACTTCACTCATTTGAAGAAAGCCAATCCGATCCTTTAAGAAAGCCTCAACTACAACCTCATTCGCAGCATTCAAAATACAGGGCATGTTTCCCCCTTTTTTAACCGCATCAAAAGCAAAGGCCAGATTTCGGAAACGAGTCATATCGGGCTCCTCAAAAGTCAATGTAGAGTATTGATTAAAATCCAATCTGGGAGCACTACTTTTTAATCTTTCCGGATACGAAAATGCATAGCTGATCGGAAGCTTCATATCAGGAATCCCCAGCTGCGCCATAACAGCACCATCTTCAAATTGAACCATTGAGTGAATAATAGACTGTGGATGAACTACAACCTGAATTTGTTCTGGAGAGAGACCAAATAACCACTTGGCTTCAATCATCTCAAAACCTTTATTCATCATTGAAGCAGAATCAATTGTCACCTTCGCTCCCATTGACCAATTAGGATGTTTTAATGCCTGAGCTTTGGTGACGGTTTCAAGTTCTTTCAATGATTTGTTACGAAAAGGTCCACCAGAGGCTGTCAGCAGTATCTTTTCCACCGCATTGTTACCTTCACCAACCAAACATTGAAAAATAGCAGAATGTTCGGAGTCAACAGGTAAAACAGGCACTTTATATTCCGTAGCCAATGCTGTAATTAATTCTCCGGCAACCACCAACGTCTCTTTATTTGCCAATGCAATTGCCTTACCTGCTTTTATCGCCTGTATCGTTGGTTTTAATCCTGAATATCCCACCATTGCTGTCAGCACCATATGAATAGGTTCAGCCTGTACAACCTGAGAGATAGCATCGGCACCTGCCCACACCTTTATTGGAAGATCTTCCAAAGCCTCCTTTAGTTCGGGATATTTCTGTTCATTGGCGATTACCACAACCTCCGGCAAGAACTTTCTCGCCTGATTTATCAATAAATCTACCTGATTATTAGCCGTCAGAGCATATACTTCAAACAGGTCAGCATGTTCGCTGATCACTTCAAGTGCCTGCGTTCCTATCGAACCGGTAGAGCCTAAAATAGCCAGTTGTCTTTTCATGTATTTAAAAAGATATATATTCTTCAGGATTAACAGGAGATCCCTTGTACCAAAGTTCAAAATGCAGATGAGGTCCTGTAGACAACTTACCTGTATTACCAACCAAAGCAATTGCCTCTCCTGCTACTACACGGTCTCCCGCATCCTTAAGCAACAATTCATTATGTTTGTAAATAGATAAAAATCCATTTCTATGTTGAATCTGAATCACATTTCCGTAGTTTACATCAAAACCGGTAAAAATAACCGTACCATCCATAGTTGCCAGAACACTTTCACGTTCAGCAGCAACCAAATCAACACCATAATGACGTTTTTCCGCCTCATAATGCGATGAGATCACTCCACTTACCGGTTTATAAAAGAAAGCACCTTCAGTAGGAACTGAATTTGGTGTAAGTACAGACAGATTATACTTTTCTTCTTCCTCAAACTTTTTCACAAATTCCGACTCAGCCTTTCCTCGAGGTATTTCATAGTTTGCATCGGCATGTGCAAGAGAATCTATGGTTCGGATGGAGTCCAGAGGCAAAGTTCCGGTTAAGATACCTGCCACATTATCAAGATATAGTTTTTGTACAGCCAACATCCTTTCTAAAGAATCAGCTTTGAGTGCATTTTGTACTATTTCTTTTCGAACTTCAACATCCAGATATCCGGGAAGATAGTTTCTAATGGGGGTTTTGATAATAATAAAGGAAGTAATTGCGATCAGAAAAAAAGCAAAGACAGCCAGTACAACAAAAGCAGATAGCTGAGATAGACGGAAAGACCATACCTCTTCGAGTGTGGCCTCATTAAAAAATGACAGTTTGTATTTGAACCGTATCCGGTGCCAAAAAGACTTCTGATGCTTTCGTTTTTTCTGTACCATGCTTTTTACTTAAAACGCAAAAGTAACAAAATCCTCCTCCATTGAAAAGATGTTCACGCTTATTAACTATTATAAATCCAGTAATCCATCCGGCAATGCCACTTCCAGGAACTTCTTGTCGTGATCCACCCCAAGTATCAGCTCTTCGGCCGCAGGAATTAAAATTTCGTTTCCTTTATAATTTACCTGTAGAAGAACATTGATTGTAGATTCATCCACCATCGTAATCGGTCCCAATAGTCCTAATTTTGCATCTGATACCATATATCCTACAAAACTATCCCAGGTCATATCCCCAACCAGATCACCAACTGCAGCATCAAGAGGATAATACACCTCCAGATTACTAAATTCACGAGCCTGTAATTCGGAATTTACATTTTCGAGTTTTACAAGTATGGATGAGTCGGACTTATAACGGTATTCCTCAATAAAGAAAGGCACCAAAATTCCTTCAAATTCGCAAACAATAAAAGGATCATCACTGTCATCGAATACATCACTGGTAGTCAACAACGTTATCTCACCTTTTATTCCATGAGGCTTGGCAAACTGACCAATCTTGAAAACATCTTCTTTCTTTATCATAATTTAGTATTAAAGACGTGTAATACGCGCACCTATGCTATTAAGGCGTTTATCTATATTTTGATACCCCCTGTCAATCTGATCGATATTATGAATACGGCTTGTACCCTCTGCACTCATTGCAGCAATAAGCAACGCAATACCTGCACGAATATCCGGAGACACCATAGTTGCTCCACGAAGTTTATAACGGTTTCCCAAGCCGATTACCGTTGCCCTGTGTGGGTCGCATAAGATAATCTGAGCACCCATATCAATCAGCTTATCTACAAAGAAAAGGCGGCTTTCAAACATTTTCTGATGAATCAGTACACTACCCACAGCCTGTGTTGCTACAACTAAAAACACACTGAGCAAGTCGGGTGTAAGACCAGGCCAGGGAGCATCTGCAATCGTCATGATCGACCCATCGATGAAAGTATCTATTTCGTAAGACTCATGTGTAGGAATATGAATATCGTCGCCCTGTTGCTCGACAGTAATCCCCAAACGTCTAAATGATTCAGGTATAATACCCAACATATCGAAGCCGGTATTTTTGATAGTTATATCGGAGCCGGTCATCGCCGCCATTCCAATAAAACTACCCACTTCAATCATATCCGGAAGAATTCTATGATTTGTCCCTTTCAGCGAATCCACACCTTGAATTGTAAGCAAATTAGACCCTACACCCGAAATATCGGCTCCCATCTGAATCAACATTTTAGAAAGTTGCTGCAAATAAGGTTCGCAGGCAGCATTGTAAATCGTTGTAATTCCTTCTGCCATTACAGCAGCCATCAATATATTGGCTGTACCCGTAACAGATGCCTCATCTAAAAGCATATAAGCCCCCTTCAGATGCTTCGCTTCAATTTCATAAAGCTGGGCATCCGGATTGTATGTAAAAGTAGCTCCGAGCTTCTGTATACCAGTAAAATGAGTATCCAATCTTCTGCGTCCGATCTTATCACCGCCGGGTTTAGGCAAAACAGCTTTTCCGAAACGGGCCAACAAAGGACCGACAATCATTACAGATCCTCTCAACGAAGCACTTTTCCGTACAAAATCTTCCGTTTTTAAATAATCCAGATTCACATTATCTGCCTGGAATGCATAAGTGTCTAACGATAATCGCTCCACCTTTACCTGCATATCCCTCAACAACTGTATAAGATTATTTACATCCAGGATGTCCGGTATATTAGTTATCGTAACTTTTTCAGGAGTAAGTAAAACAGCACAAATCACTTGTAATGCCTCATTTTTAGCCCCCTGCGGAACAATTTCTCCGCTCATTCTACAACCACCTTCAATAACAAATGATGCCATAGTCTCTTTTTACAAAAGGTCAACGACCTTTACGTGTATAGTTTTTGTTTGTATTTTTTCTGGATAAAATATCTTTGCTTTCTGTAAGCTTATGTTGTTCTTCATCCAACACAATTCTTCCTTCCGACAATTCATCCAGATCTTTAAAAATCTTTCGGTCATCAACCGCTTCTTTATTCCAATTTAGAAACGACTTTTTCATCTGATTGGCCAACAGTTTAATAAGGTAAGTCTTTTCTTGTCCCTCTTCAAACTCATTTGCTTTTAAAATCATTCGTTCCAATGTCTTGCCGTAATGTCTGTAACGAATTCTACCCGAATTATAAGGGATACGTGGCGGTCGGCTATGTAGGTCTTCCTTCTTTACAATTTCATACGGGTAATCAATATCAAGTTTAAAATCCGCCATGATAGCCAGGTGATCCCATAAAATATGTTTAAAGTCATTAACATCACGCAGGTGGGGAAACATATTCCCCATGATATTGATAATTGAATTGGCGCACCGCATTCGTTCTTCCTTATCTTCAATCGTAAGGCAATAATCTACCATGTTCTGTATATTGCGTCCATACTCAGGCAGAATCAAACGTTTTAGTTCTGTATTATATTCCATTCTAACATTTATTATTCTGCAAAAATACACAAATAAATTGAATATCTTAAGAGTAAACATCAGAAGCTGCTCTGTTTGCATTCAAATATATTTCTTTTCGCCATTACGAAGCAGAAATCGAATTATTTTCGTACGTTTGCATGATATAATTGTAAATTTAACAGCCATGACAACACAGCTTCAAGCTAAATTTATAGTGTTAATTTCACTTCTACTACTTGTAGGATGTAACAATACGCCAAAGAAAGCCGACAGCAATAAAGTTACGTTCGACTCTATCAAGGTAGATAAAAGTTACCATTTGCTTGATAACCCTGAAAACCCCAATTGCAATCTGCAGATTAACTTCACATACCCAATCCAGGTCGATAATAAACAGCAACTCAAAAATATACAACGGCTCTTTATTCAATCGTATTTTGGAGATTCATACATCGATTATTCTCCACAGGAAGCTGTCGAAAAGTATACAGAAAACTATCTTACCAATTACAAGGCATTGGAAGCTGATTTTAAATCGGAAGCAGTAAAGGCGCAAGATGAACCCATTGGCGCATGGTATTCCTATTACGAAATGTCGTCAAACAAAATTACCTATAATCAAAGTGGATTGCTGTGTTTCACAGTAAACTTTGAAAATTATACCGGAGGTGCGCATGGATCGCATTCCTATTTCAATCATATCATCAACTTAAAGACAGGTTCTGCTGTTACAGAGAAAGAGGTATTTATTGATAATTATGAAGACGATCTTGCCAAAATTCTTGTTGATGCCATAGCAAAACAAAATCAGGTTACCGACGTAAAAGCCCTCGAAAATATGGGCTTCTTCAGTGTAGATGAGATTTTTCCCAATGGGAACTTCAGCGTAGATGAAACCGGTATAAATTATACATTTAACGAATATGAAATAGCGGCTTACGTAGTGGGGGCAACACATGTGCATCTCTCTTTCGAAGAAATAAAACACTTGGCCCGCAAAGAAAGTCCTATTGCTCATCTCGTATTTTAATAGCGAGAACCTGTTTCAGTTTTTTTAATATTTAAAAACAATGAAAGTTATACAAACTTATTTTCCCGAATTAAGCGAACAACAGTGCCAACAGCTTGCAGCACTATACGATTTATATACTGATTGGAATGCCAAAATAAATGTCATTTCAAGAAAAGATATTGAAAACCTTTACCTTCACCATGTTTTACATTCATTAGGCATAGTTAAGATGCTTCGCTTCAAGGATGGGTCGTCTGTAATGGACGTTGGTACAGGCGGGGGATTTCCCGGTATTCCACTAGCCATATTCTTCCCTCAGGTTCAATTTCATTTGGTGGATAGCATAGGCAAAAAGATAAAAGTGGGGCAAGCGGTTGCCGAAGCCATCGGACTAAAAAATATTACCTTCCGCCATTGCAGGGTTGAAGAGGAAAAAGAAAAGTATGATTTCGTAGTAAGCCGTGCCGTAATGCCTTTGGCTGATTTGGTAAAGCTTGTACGTAAAAACATAAAAAAAGAGCAACACAACGCTCTTCCTAACGGACTTATTTGTCTCAAAGGAGGCGAACTTCAACACGAAATTCTTCCTTTTAGAAATCAGGCATTAAGTTTAGAATTAGGGGATTACTTTAAAGAAGAGTTTTTTAAAACAAAAAAAGTTGTATACGTGCCATTATGATACATGTAAAACGTTTTGAATTCAATTATTTCTCTGTAAACACCTATCTGTTATACGATAAGACAGGCGAGGCTGTATTAATTGATTGCGGCTGCATGAATCAGCGGGAGGAAGAGGAATTAAAAGCCTTTATTGATGAAAACAAACTTACGCTGAAAAGACTTTTATGTACCCACCTTCATCTCGATCATGTGTTTGGAAATGCATTTATTACTCAAACCTATGGATTGGAACCAGAAGCTCATAAGGCAGATACAGAGTTACTTCCTTCTGCCGAAGAACAAGCCAAGGCATTCGGACTATCCATGAAAGGCAAAAGTGGACAAGTAAGCCATTTTATAACAGTTGGAGAAGCAATCCACTTTGGAGAAAGTTCCCTCATCTCGTTACATGTTCCAGGACATTCTCCCGGAAGTCTTGTTTTTTATAGCGAAGCAAGCAATCTGGCTATCACAGGCGATACTCTCTTTGCCGGTGGTATCGGGCGTACAGATCTATGGGCCGGTAACCAGGAAATACTACTTGCTGCCATCCGAAACAAGCTCCTTACCTTGCCGGACAGCACTATAATTTATCCCGGTCATGGACCGGAATCTTCCATTCGTGAAGAAAAACTTGAAAATCCGTACATCTAAATTCAAAAATAAATCAAATACCTAGAATCTATGGACACAAATAAATTTGTAAACCGCCACGTTGGCATAAGGGAAGAAGACATTCCCCGGATGCTCAACACAATCGGGGTTAATTCTCTGGATGAACTAATCGACCAGACAATCCCCTCCGATATCAGATTAAAAGAATCATTAAACCTACCTGAGGCAATGACTGAGCGCGAATATGCAGAACACATTGCCGAATTAGGTTCGAAAAATGAAATTTTCACCTCTTATATAGGGATGGGGTGGTACGATACAGTAACCCCTGCACCAATCCAACGCAATGTATTGGAAAACCCGGTTTGGTACACCTCATATACGCCTTATCAAGCCGAAATATCGCAAGGTCGTTTGGAAGCTCTTCTTAATTTTCAAACAATGATTTGCGATCTTACGGCACTTCCACTCACAAATTGCTCTCTATTGGACGAGGCCACAGCCGGTGCAGAAGCCGCTACAATGTTGCATGGCGCGAGAAGCCGTTCACAAATCAAGGAGGGAGCTAATACATTATTTGTAGATCAACATGTATTTGTATCAACCCTGGCTGTACTTCATACCCGGATGAAACCTCAGGGAATTAAAATAGTAAGAGGAGATTATAAAACCTTTGAATTTACACCGGATGTATTTGGTGCCATAGTTCAATATCCCAATAAAAACGGCTCCATCGAAGATTACCGGTCTTTTGTTAGCAAAGCTAACGATAATGGAACTCGCGTAGCCGTTGCAGCCGATCTACTTAGTTTGGTTTTGCTTACACCTCCGGGAGAATGGGGAGCCGATGTTGTTTTCGGCAGCAGTCAACGCTTTGGGATTCCCATGTATTTTGGAGGACCTTCTGCTGGTTTTATGGCCACAAAAGATGAATACAAGCGTACTATTCCAGGACGGATCATTGGCATATCTAAAGATGCTTACGGCAAACCGGCATATCGTCTGGCATTACAGACCCGCGAACAACACATTAAAAGAGAAAAAGCTACTTCCAATATTTGTACTGCCCAGGCCTTACTGGCAACTATGGCCGGATTTTATGCCGTTTATCATGGAGCAGACGGATTAAAGGACATCGCATCCAGGATACATAGTTATGCAGGATTCATATCTGGAGAGTTGGAAAAGCTGGGATATAAACAGCTAAATAAGAACTTCTTTGATACACTAAAAGTTGAACTTCCCGCGAACGTCTCTTTAAGTGCATTAAGGGAAATTGCTCTTGAATGCAAGGTTAATCTAAGATATTTTGGAAACGGACAAATTGGGATAAGTTTAGATGAAACCACCCAAATAACAGATATCGGAGTGTTACTCTATATCTTTTCCGGAGCAGCCGGGAAAGATTATACGCTGGGCCAGAACATTGAAAGAAATCAATATTTTGATGATACTTTTAAGCGTACATCGGCATTCTTGCAACAGGATGTATTTAAAAAATATCATACCGAAACAGAGTTGATGCGCTATATCAAACGATTGGAACGCAGAGATATCTCCCTGGCACACTCCATGATCTCTTTGGGCTCATGCACAATGAAGCTCAATGCTGCCTCCGAATTATTCGTTTTAAGTAAGCCCGAATTCAGCGGAATACACCCCTACGCACCAGACGAGCAGGTGGAAGGATATACTGAACTGATTGAAAACCTAAGTACTTACCTTGCCGAAATTACCGGTTTTAAAGGGGTAAGCTTCCAGCCGAACTCAGGAGCATCCGGCGAATATACCGGACTGAAAGTGATACGCTCCTATCTGGAAAGCATTGGTCAGGGATCCCGAAACATCGTATTGCTTCCTGCTTCGGCACATGGTACTAATCCTGCCAGCGCTGTTCAATGCGGGTTTGCCACTGTTACAGTAAAATGTGACGAGAAAGGAAATATCGATATGGACGATTTCCGCAGCAAAGCAGAATCCCATAAGGATAATCTGGCTGCTACGATGATCACATATCCATCAACACATGGTATATTTGAGACCAGCATCATTGAAATTTGCCAGCTTGTACATAGTTATGGCGGACAGGTCTATATGGATGGAGCAAACATGAACGCCCAGGTTGGATTAACTAATCCAGGCACAATCGGAGCCGATGTTTGCCACCTCAATCTACATAAAACATTCGCAATCCCTCATGGCGGTGGTGGCCCCGGAGTTGGTCCTATTTGCGTTGCAAAACATCTTGTACCATTCCTTCCCTCGCATCCGATAATCTCCGAAGGCGAACTTAACACAGTTTCGGCAGCACCCTACGGAAGTGCTGGAGTTCTGCCAATTACCTACGGATACATCCGTATGTTGGGAGCAGAAGGACTTACAACTGTAACAAAAACAGCGATATTGAATGCCAATTATCTGGCAGCCAAATTCAAAGACACTTATGGAATCGTGTATACCGGGTCTACAGGCCGTGTCGGTCACGAACTTATTCTCGAGTGCAGAGGCGTAAAAGAGCGTTCCGGAATCGACGAAGGAGATATTGCAAAACGTTTAATGGACTTTGGTTACCATGCCCCTACACTATCATTCCCTGTACACGGCACCTTGATGGTTGAACCAACTGAAAGTGAAAGTCTTGCAGAATTGGACAGATTTGCCGAAGTTATGGCATGTATCTGGAACGAGATCAAAGAGGTTGAAAATGGCGAAGCCGACAAAGAAGATAATGTATTAAAAAATGCTCCACATCCCGAGTACGAAATTACTGGAGACGAATGGAAGCACTCCTACTCACGAAGTAAGGCTGCCTATCCGTTGGATTGGCTGCACGAAAGCAAGTTTTGGATCAATGTGGCGCGCATAGACAATGCTTATGGCGACCGTAATCTGATTCCGACCCTCTGCGCCTGTGAAATTTAATTTTATTGAATAATATTTATCCAATTAAAAACGTAGAAGTATGTTAAGTAAAAGTTTAGAAGCTGCTTTAAACAAGCAGATCAATGCCGAATTCTGGTCGGCTTACCTATATCTATCCATGTCGACCGACTTTGCAGCAAAGGGATATCCTGGTTTTGCCAACTGGATGAACATCCAATTCAGAGAAGAACAAGACCATGCCATGAAGTTCATGAACTATGTTATCGCTCGTGGAGGAAGAGTTGAACTTAAACCTATTTCGGAAGTAACTACATCTTGGGCAACTCCTCTAAATGCATTTGAAGACACATTGGCTCACGAACGTGAAGTAACAGCAATGATCAATAACCTCAACTCTTTGGCTGTAGAAGAAAAAGACTATGCAACAGAGTCTATGCTTCGTTGGTTCATCGACGAACAGGTTGAAGAAGAAGAAACAGCTCAAAGCCTTATCGATGCATTAAAGATGATCAAAGATAATGGATTTGGTCTTTATACATTAGACAAAGAGCTTGCTTCTCGTGTTTACTCTCCTGTCACAACAGCCTAAATAGCAATATATAACCGGAACGTAGAAAATATCTATGTTCCGGTTTTTGTATTTCAGCAAAGTTTTTTCTTAATTCTAAATGCAAAAACGCTCAAATGAAAAATCTTATTTTTGCACTTGCAGCATTCGCTTTTACAGCATGCTCGCCTACTTCCCCAACCAAAGTAACCTGTTATGCCTGGCAGGGTGAAGGACAAAACACAACTGAAGAGACACTTCAGTCCGATTTTAGCAAATGGAAAAGTCATGGTATAGACGGTATGTGCTATAATGCTGGTCACGATGTAGAAAAACACCGTCGTGCAGCCAAAGCAGCCAAAGCAAACGGAATGGAATATCATGCGTGGATACCCGCCATGCTTCAAAGCGGTCCCGAGATTGATTCAACCTGGTATGCCGTAAATCGCAACGGAGAATCGGCATTTCACGTACAAGCCTATGTACCCTATTACAAGTTCCTTTGTCCAAATCGCACCGAAGTAACAGACTATCTCACAAATTTATATACAAAAGTTGCTGAAATACCAGAAGTTGATGCGATCCATCTGGACTATATCCGATTTGTTGACGTAATTCTTGCACGCGGACTATGGGATAAATACGGACTGGTTATGAACGAAGAATATCCGGTGGCAGATTATTGCTATTGCGACAAATGCGTGAGCGATTTCAAAGCGGCTACTGGTATCGACATTAAATCAGTAGAAGATCCTTCAACAGTTGAAGAATGGAAACAATTCCGTTGCGATCTCATCACCAAATTGGTTAATCACATAGCCGAAGCTGTACATGCCAAAGGAAAGAAAATCGATGCTGCCGTATTCCCCGGACCAGACAGCTACGCAAAGAAGATGGTACGTCAGGAATGGAATAAATGGAACCTGGATGCATTCTTCCCGATGAATTACAATGATTTTTATCTTGAAGGTCCGGCATGGATCGGCAAAGTTGTAAAAGAAGAGGTCACTTCTGTAGATGGCAAAATTCCAGTTTACAGCGGACTGTTCATCTGTCGCGACTACGAGAAAAAAGCTCAGATCAAGGATCCGGAAGGACATGGACTCATCCCTTCTGAAATAGAAGAAGCAGTAAGAGTTTCCATGGAAAACGGAGCTGCCGGCGTTTGTCTGTTTACTCCGGGCAATATGACCGATGCCCATTGGGAAGCATTTGATAAGGCGATACATAAACAATATCGTTAATCTAATCTAAAAAAACATTAAAAAAAGAACAGTCTATCAGCTAACAATCGCTTTTAACTGTTCTTTTTTTTGTGAAGATACTTCTGATCAAAATACCGAATTCTTCACTAAACATAAAGAATTTATCATATGAATAGACTTATACGGATAACAAAACCTGAAGATGTCTTTCCTCAATACAGGAACACCCCCATTTCCATGCTTTTGGAATATCACAATCTGAATCGTGAATTTGAAACCTATTCGCAAGCTCAGATGCTTATCAGCATGTGTATGGATAACAGAAAGCACCTTAACATCCCCGATAATTTCGCATTTATTTTACGTTCGGGAGGAGGCAACCTCA
Source organism: Macellibacteroides fermentans (assembly GCF_013409575.1). Classification (NCBI taxonomy): domain Bacteria; kingdom Pseudomonadati; phylum Bacteroidota; class Bacteroidia; order Bacteroidales; family Porphyromonadaceae; genus Macellibacteroides; species Macellibacteroides fermentans. The sequence continues at coordinate 643,783 of NZ_JACCCY010000001.1, forward strand.
CCTATAGTGAATTTAAAGTCTCCTTTGCCGTAGCAATAGGCAATGTGAAATATATTGCAATCATTGCTCACAACAAATGCGGCATGGTTAACCTGGTTTCCAAAAAAGCACAATTTATCGATGGACTCGTTGAGAAAGCAGGTTGGAGCAGAGAAAAGGCCGAAGAACATTTCAAGCACTACTCTCCCATGTTCGAGATTGGCAACGAAATAGACTTTGTTTTAAGTGAAGCCAAACGCCTCCGAACTGTATATCCTCAAATCACGGTAGTGCCAATGTACTACAAGGTTGAAGACAACCATTTATACTTAATTACAGAATGATATCCGGGAACTTTTCCGGATTTTTTTTTGTCTCATTACAGCCTTAAATGGATCAATTGGTGCTCATTAGGTAACAAAGTGTGCACTTTCCGGGACAAAGTGCTTTGACATAAAGAATGTTTGACTAAATTTGCCACCCGATGACTTATTGATCTAACAGATTTGCTTAAAAGCAAAACAAACTAATACCGCTGTAATATGAGTTTAAGAATTATTGTATTAGCAAAACAGGTGCCGGATACCCGAAATGTGGGTAAAGATGCAATGAAAGCCGACGGTACAGTAAACCGTGCCGCTCTTCCTGCCATTTTTAATCCGGAAGATCTGAATGCGCTGGAGCAAGCCTTGCGCTTGAAAGATGCCTATCCCGGCACCACCATTACACTCCTCACCATGGGACCCGGACGAGCTGCCGAGATTATCCGTGAAGGATTGTACCGCGGAGCCGATGGTGGCTATTTGTTGACCGACCGTGCATTTGCCGGAGCCGACACATTGGCTACCTCTTATGCCCTTTCCATGGCTGTCCGGAAAATCAACGAATACGATCTGATACTTTGTGGTCGCCAGGCTATAGACGGCGACACCGCCCAGGTTGGTCCTCAAGTGGCCGAAAAGCTTGGATTAAGTCAGATTACCTACGCTGAAGAAATACAAAAAGTAGAAAACGGTAAAGTAACCGTAAAAAGACGACTGGAACGAGGCGTAGAAATTGTGGAAGGCCAGCTTCCAATCGTTATTACCGTAAACGGAACTGCACCCGATTGCCGTCCGCGTAACGCCAAGTTTTTGCAGAAATATAAACATGCTAAAACTGTTACGGAAAAACAGGAATTGAACGACGATTATACAGGATTATTTGATATGCGCCCCTATCTGAATCTTACAGAATGGAGCGTAGCCGACGTAAAGGCCGATGTTAAAGCCTGTGGATTATCCGGATCACCCACTAAAGTAAAGAAAATTGAAAACGTGGTTTTCCAGGCTAAAGAAAGCAAAACCTTAAGTACGTCGGATACAGAGATTGAAGAACTGATGATCGAATTAATAGCAAACCATACCATCGGTTGATGCTTCACTTTTAAATGTAAAAAAGATGAATAATTTATTTGTATATTGCGAAATTGAAGACGGCATTGTAGCAGACGTAAGTCTGGAGCTACTTACCAAAGGCCGCTCGCTTGCAACCCGTCTGGGTTGTCGTCTGGAGGCAATTGCCGCCGGAACAAAACTTGATGGTATCGGTGCACAGGTATTTCCTTACGGAGTAGACGTACTTCATATTTTTGATGATCCGCGCCTGTTTCCTTACACATCGCTTCCTCACACCTCCATCCTGGTAAATCTATTTACTGAAGAAAAACCGCAAATTGCCCTGATGGGTGCAACCAGCATTGGTCGCGACCTGGGACCTCGTGTTTCTTCGGCCCTTACCAGCGGACTTACAGCCGACTGTACATCACTCGAGATCGGCGATCACGAAGAAAAAAAAGAAAATAAAGTATATAAAGACCTTCTCTACCAAATCCGTCCGGCTTTCGGGGGAAATATCGTAGCATGGATTATCAATCCTGAATGTCGTCCCCAAATGGCAACAGTACGTGAAGGTGTAATGAAAAAAGAAATTCTGAATCCTTCCTATAAAGGCGAAACCATCAAGCACGATGTTAACAAGTATGTAAACGACACAGACTTTGTTGTTAACGTGATTGAGCGTCACATGGAAAAAAGCAAAACAAACATCAAAGGATCTCCCATTATTATTGCCGGTGGCTATGGTGTTGGTTCCAAAGAGAATTTTGAACTGCTTCATAAACTTGCAGCCGTTCTGGGTGGCGAAGTTGGAGCTTCTCGCGCCGCAGTCGATGCCGGATTTACCGACCACGACAGACAAATCGGACAGACTGGAGTAACTGTACGTCCTAAACTTTACATTGCCTGTGGTATCTCCGGTCAGATTCAGCACATAGCAGGTATGCAGGAAAGCGCCATGATCATTTCTATCAATAATGATCCCAACGCTCCTATCAATACCATTGCCGACTATGTAATAAACGGTACAATAGAGGAAGTAATTCCCAAGATGATTAAGTATTATAAGAAGAATTCAAAGTAAACTAGAGTATGGCTAATTTCTATTTAGATAATCCCAGCATGAAGCACCACTTGCATCATCCGCTTATGAAGCGGATTGTGGAGCTTAAGGAACGCAATTACAGAGATAAAGATACTTGCGACTATGCTCCTATCGATTTCGAAGATGCAATGGACAGCTACGAAAAAGTACTGGAGATTGTTGGCGAAATATGCGGAGACATTATTGCCCCCAATGCAGAAAGCGTAGACCACGAAGGCCCTTCTGTAAAAGATGGTCGTGTAACCTATGCCGCAGGAACAAAGCAAAACCTGGACGCCGTAGTTAAAGCCGGACTAATGGGTGTGGCAATGCCACGTCGTTACAACGGATTGAATTTCCCTATCGTGCCCTACATCATGGCTGCCGACTTAGTTTCGCGTGCAGACGCCGGATTCGAAAATCTTTGGGGATTGCAAGATTGTGCCGAAACCTTATATGAGTTCGGAAACGAAGAGCAACGACAAAAGTATATTCCACGTATCTGCGCTGGCGAAACCATGTCGATGGACTTAACAGAGCCCGATGCAGGATCAGACCTTCAATCAGTAATGCTCAAGGCAACCTACAGCGAAAAAGACGGATGCTGGTATCTGAACGGTGTTAAACGTTTTATCACCAACGGCGATTCAGACATTCACCTTGTGCTTGCACGAAGCGAAGACGGAACAAAAGACGGTCGTGGTTTATCGATGTTCATTTACGACAAGAAAAACGGAGGTGTTGATGTTCGTCGTATCGAAAACAAGATGGGTATTAAGGGCTCTCCAACTTGCGAACTTGTTTACAAGAACGCGAAGGCCGAACTTTGTGGAGATCGCAAATTAGGTCTTATCAAATACGTAATGGCTTTGATGAACGGTGCTCGTCTGGGCATTATGGCACAAGCTGTTGGTATCAGTGAAGCAGCATACCGTGAAGGACTTGCTTATGCAAAAGATCGCAAGCAATTTGGCAAGGCAATTATTGAGTTCCCCGCAGTATATGAAATGATTGCCCTTATGCGTGCCAAAGCAGACGCCTCGCGCTCCATGCTCTACGAAACAGCCCGTTTTGTAGATATGTACAAAGCGATGGAAGATGTTGCCAAAGAACGCAAATTAACTCCCGAAGAAAGAACTGAATATAAGTATTATAGCAAACTGGCAGATGCATTCACCCCTATGGGAAAAGGTATGACTACCGAATACGCCAACCAGAATGCCTATGATGCCATTCAAATACACGGAGGTTCCGGGTTTATGAAAGATTATGCCTGCGAGCGTATCTATCGTGATGCACGTATCACCAATATCTACGAGGGAACAACCCAATTACAGGTAGTTGCAGCCATTCGCCACGTAACCACAGGTACTTACCTGAGTCGCATACGCGAATACGAAGCAATTAACTACAAACCAGAGTTGGGCGACCTGAAGAAGAAGCTCATGGCTATGACAGAAACCTACGAAAAGCTTGTTGCTATGGTTCTTGATACAAAAGACAACGAATATCTTGACTTTCAGGCTCGTCGTTTGGTTGAAGCCGGTGCTCATTGCGTTATGGGCTACTTATTACTTCAGGATGCAAACGTTGACGAAACCTATCGTCGTTCAGCTGAAGTCTATATCAATTACGGACAAGCAGAAGTAAACAAAATAAACGGTTACATCAGCAGTTTCGATATGGAAGATCTGGGATACTATAAACAATAGTATTTAATCAAATAAAAAAAGAGGGTGTGTCAAAACAAAGTAATTGGCACATCCTCTTTCTTTTTTGTTTCGTTTTTCAAAAAAGCTTCAAGCCGCCCATTTTGGATTGATTTTTCTTTCGATTCGATTTTGATCGCTTATCACCTCATAAAACGCTGTTTTCAGAGTAATTTTCCTGTTATAAAAGCCCTTTGATATCCCTTTAGCTGCTTTTGCACACATCTTTTTTATGTTGAAGGCTATGGCAAAGAAGGCAAAGTCCATGGTGACTTTGTCGAGTCCGAAGTGACGGAATCGACGGTATGCCATATTGTATTTCATTTGTCCGAAAACGGCTTCTGGTTCTATAGGTCGTTTGGATCGGTGTTCAAGTCCCTCATCCGAGATCAGCTTCTCACGGGCTTTGCGTTTATATTCCACGAGTCTGCGGTTAACTTCGATGGAGCGATTCCCCTTGGCTTTGAAGCATCCGGTCCGAAGAGGGCATCCTTCGCATCTTGCTGCCCTGTAGCGATGTGATTCGGTAATATATCCGCTAGCTGTCCTTCCATGAGTCTTACCCACAAAGGTCATATGCTGCCCCATGGGGCAAACATAGTAATCATCTTTGGCATTATAATATAAATTATCCACCAGAAAAGGATTATTCTTAAACGAACGCTTCTGCTCTTTGTGGAACCAGTTGTATTTTACAAAAGACTCTATATCATGTTCTTCCATAAAACGATAATTCTCCTCCGATCCATAACCGGAGTCGGCAACGGCTTTGCCGGGAAGCCGGTTGTAACGTCCGGAAAACGAGCTAAGGAAAGGTATAAGGGTTAATGTGTCTGTAGGGTTGGGGAACAGGGAAAAGTCGGTGATGAATTGGTTCTCTGTCCCGATTTGTAAGTTGTAGCCGGGTTTGGTCTGGCCGTTGTTCATCGCATCCTCTTTCATCCGCATAAAGGTGGCTGAAGGATCACTTTTGGAATAAGAGTTACGATCCCCGAGTGTTTGCAGATGCTGGTCATATTCGGCAAGCTTATCGCCGTGCTTCTCTAACTCTTTTATCTCTTTCTCCCTTGCCCGACGGGCTTTTTTCTCTTCCCTGGTCCTGGCTGCGGGTTGCTCTGCCAGCGCCTCCTTCAACTCCCGGGCAAGATCGGAGATGGCTGCCGGAGTAAACGCCACGGATTGATTCTCTGCTGCTTTATCCTGGGCGATCGTTTCATCAATCTGTTCAAGTAGGATTCTTATTTTATCGAGAAGTTTGTCCCGGTTCTTCTCCACGCTTTTGCGCCAGACGAAGGTATATTTGTTGGCTTTGGATTCAATCTTTGTCCCATCAATGTATTCCACATCCAGACTCACATAGCCTTTACCGGCAAGAAGAAGCACTAGTTGGGTGAAAATCTGGTTAATCTCATGCTTTACCCGATTACGAAAACGGTTGATTGTAATAAAGTCTGGTTTTTCATACCCTATAAATAACAGTTCAAAAGTGGTTCTTCGTCAAATTTGGTGCAAAATAACGGTTCTTAAACAACCAGTATAATTGACTTATTGTGTTGATATACAGGCAAATAAATAACAAAAAGCTAGTATAATAGAATTATTTTTATTATCTTTAAAGGTCTGACACTAAAGGATTTAAAGATGATTGACAACACTAGCCAACCCAAAGATAATAACTTTTTTATAAACAAACATTCGCTCCAAGCTATTTTTGGAATCCCAGGTGTTGTATTCTATGATTCCGTTATAAGTGATAATTTGATTCTTCTATCTGCCCGTCTTAAAGACAAGACAGCAAAATGTATCTGTTGCGGTAAAAGGAGTAAAAGTGTCCATTCATCCTATATGCGCAAATTAACAGATCTAGCTGTAGTTGGCAGAGCTGTTAAAATTATACTGAAAGTCAGAAAGTTTAGATGCCGTTACAGTAATTGCACTCAAACAGTTTTCTCTGAGCAACATCTGCCCTTAACGCGGAAACACTCACGACTGACAGATCGCACAAGTCACTTTTTGCAAAAACTGCTCATTGAGGTCTCTTCTCGTAAAGGTGAGTATATAAGTTAGCTCCTATCAATAAAGCAGAGCAGTTCTACCTGTCTTAGAATCGTTAAGTCTATAGAAATGCCCCATTTTCAGGAACTAACTACCATAGGCATAGATGACTGGGCATACAGGAAAGGCAAATCGTATGGTACTATTATTGTAAATGCGATTAATCACCGTCCCGTAGAACTACTAAAGAGTAGAGACAAGGAGGAGGTTGCAGATTGGCTTATAAGACATAACTCCATACTGTATGTAACCAGGGATCGATCAAGCAGCTACTCTAATGCTATAAAGTCTGGGGCATCCAAGGCGTCACAAATAGCAGACAGGTTTCATTTAGTGAAAAATCTGGGAGATCACATAGCACATGAAATACGAATGGAGTATAAAACCATTAAAAATAGTTGGTTGGCTCACAGGAAGAGTCTTTATAAAAGCAAAAAAAATAACATCTGCTTAAGTAGTGGAGATAACGAAAATACCAGCGATTCACAATATAACAAACACACCAATAGTGTTAACCATAGAAAACAGGAGTTGTTTAACAGGATTCATGAGCTTAAAAACAACAACTACTCTCAAAGAGCAATTGCCAAGGCTTTAAACATTAGCCGTAATACTGTAAGATATTATTTTGAAATGGAAGAGTTGTTGCCACGAGCAACCATCTATTATAATAATTATGGAGATTTTATGGATCTGATTAAGGAGTGTTGTAATCAGGGGTTAAATGTAAGAAATATATTTGTGTCTCTGAAAAAACAGGGATTCAAGGGTAATCAAACATCTTTTTATCAGTGGTTCAACAGGCACTTCCCGGAATATCAGAATAAGAAAAGATTACCAGTAGCATTAAATACCTCTCCGATAGTTTATGAAGAAACTCGATTTAGCGGAATGTCACCCAACAGACTTGCTATACATTTAACAAATAGTGAATGGGGTGTTTCAAAGGAAACAGGCGAGTGTAGCAAGTCTCACATACTGGCAGAGGATATTATTAACTCCTCTATGTTATTAAAAAGCATGAGAGAGGTATACAACACTTTTAGAGAGGTTTTGAACAGTAAAGATGAACTTAGATTAGACCAATGGCTCGAGAAGTATAAGTCGACCCAAATACGGAGGATTAAAAGTTTTATAAATGGCATTATTCATGATTTGGAAGCAGTAAAAAACGCCATTAAATACCCTTGGAGTAATGGAGTTGTGGAGGGTCATGTAAACAGATTAAAAAACAAGAAAAGAGAGATGTATGGCAGGGCTGGATTTGAACTGTTAAGACGAAAGGTCGTGCTTTCCAACTTAGGATAACCTGCACCAAATTTGACGAAGAACCTCAAAAGTATACCACCATTCCAATTGAAAAGTATACCAGCTAATCAGAAAAAGTAGAGGTTCAGGTCAGCACTTGATGTAGTGCAGGCGTAGCCGAAACGGAATCAAGTGCTGACATTATTAATCAAGATTAAGCACTACTTCCATAACGTTTAATTTCTTTGTGATGTAAAAACCAGCACAGAGATAAAATGATTAGCATGAAAGACAAATCAGAAATTATCAGATTACGAAATTATGAGGGTTTGAGTGAAAGGGAAATTTCACGCAGACTAGGTTTTAGCCGCATTACGGTTCACCGTATCCTGGATGAGTATACCAAAGCCCTGAAGGAACAGGAAGGGGATAAATCCAGGATAGAGGCGTATATATTAACGCCCCCAATTTATAAAACAGAAAATCGTCCCAAACGACGTCTTACCGAGAATATCATCCGTATTATAGACCATTGTCTGGAGGAAAACGAAATTAAGAAACGGTCCGGGCGTCATAAGCAGCGTATGTTCAAACAAGATATACATGAGTTGCTAGTGGAAAAAGGTTATGACATATCCTATTCTACAGTATGTGGTTATATCAGCAACCAAAGCAGTCAAAAAGAAAAGGAAAGCTTTATCAAACAGGGTTATATCCCGGGTGAGAAGGCGGAGTTCGATTGGGGGGAAGTAAAGCTTTGCATAGCGGGTCGTTGGCAGAAACTGTACATGTCCGCATTTGCTTTATGTAGCAGCAATGGCCGTTGGGGGGATCTGTTTCACCGGCAAGACACGCTGGCCTTTATGGAATCTCACGCCAACTATTTTGAAGAATGTAAAGGTGTTCCCCATGAAGTTGTATACGACAATATGCGTGTAGTCGTAGCTTCTTTTGCCGGAAATGAAAAGGAACCAACCCAGGCTCTTCTTCGAATGACGGCATTCTATGGCTTCAAATACCGGTTCTGTAATGTCAGACGAGGAAACGAAAAAGGACATGTGGTACGTACGGTGGAGGTTTTGCGCCGCAAAGCCTTCTGCCTAAAAGACACTTTTGATACCATAGAACAGGCAACGGAGCATCTGCACCAGACCTGCAAGAAGCTAAACGCATCCGAAGATATCAGGCCAAAACTGGAGGAAGATCTTCACTCGCTGTTACCCTATACAACACCAATGGGTTGTTTTGAAAGGCGAGAACTCAAAGTAGATAAATGGTCTACCATCACATTGAATACCTCCCATTACTCTGTACCCGACACGTTGGTAGGCAGAATGGTCGAGGTTAAAATATTCAGTGAAAAGTTACTGATATATATGGACAATGCCCCTGTGGCGGAACATGAACGTTCTTATTATTCAACCTGGTCGCTCAATCTCAATCATTATCTACAGACACTGAAGCGAAAACCGGGTGCTTTAAGTGGTTCTGTTGCCTTATCTCAAGCTCCGGAATCAATGAAAGAGCTGTATTATAAGTACTTTACGGATAATGGAAAGTCTTTTATAGACCTGCTTATCTTCGCAAAAGAACGTGCAATCTCTTACGATGAAATCGCTCTTGCTGGCAAAGATGCCGAACAGTCCGGTATCAAAACGGTTACAGCAGCACATATTACAACCTTGCTATATAACAGGCTCAATCAAACACCTCCGCTTTACAAGCATGAACAAAAAGACGAGATAGAAGATTTTGCCATCAAGCAATTATCCATGTGGTCTATGATGATGAACAACAACTCTAAAATAGTATAATAATGAAAGAAAATGAATCCAACCTAAGGCAGCAAATAACAGACTTGTCGAAAACGCTGAAGTTGCCTTCCATTCGCAAAACATTGCAAGATACCACACAGGAAGCTGTTTGCCACTCCTGGAGCTATGAACAGTTCCTCTTCACCCTGCTTCAGAATGAAGACGCACATCGAGAAGAGAATCGTAAAAAAGCTCATGTTAAACGTGCCGGATTCCCTCAGTATAAATACCTGCAGGAATTGAACCGGGAAGAACTGCCCGATGATGTAAGAATCGTATTGCCTGAATTAGAAACTCTTGAGTTTATTAAAAACGCTCAGAATATAGTCCTTGCCGGCAATCCGGGAACCGGAAAAACCCATATCGCCATCGGCCTTGGTATTAATGCATGTAAAATGGGATATAATGTGTTGTTTACTTCCATCCCCCAGTTGCTTACTCAGATCCGGGAATGCCGTTCGGCCAGAACGCTGCACCAGCTGGAGTTGAAGTTTATTAAATACGATCTGGTAATATGTGATGAGTTTGGTTATGTATCCTTTAACAAAGATGGTGCTGAAGCCTTGTTCAATCACCTTTCCTTAAGGACTGGACGAAAAGCAACAATTATTACTACCAATCTGGCTTTCGATCGATGGAAAGAAATCTTCGGAGATCCAATCCTCACGGCCGCAATGGTAGATAGATTAACCCATAAAGCATATCTAATAAATATGAACGGTGATTCTTTTAGAATGAAAGAAACTCAAAAATGGATCAAAAATAAAAGAATCTAACCTGCGTTTAGATAACTTTTTTTATCTTCGCAAACAATGAGCACTGGTATACTTTTCAACTGGAATATGGTATACTTTTCAATTGTTATATACAATACCCGGCAAGCCAGATATAATGGATGTCGCGAAGAAGCAGCTTCTCAATCTTGCGACAGGAATAAACGTTGTTCATGTAGGCGTAGATAATCACCTTGAGCATCATCTGTGGATGATAGGGACTACGACCATATTCTTTATAAAGAGCCTTAATATTATTAAGGTCAAGATTGTCAACCAGGGCATTGACTACCCGGACAGGGTCATCTTCAGCAATATCTTCATCAATCCGGCTCGGAAAAAGAAGCGTTTGGTTGGATATATACGGGCGAAAATGTAACTTTGTCATATGAATTTTGAAAACCTAAAGTTACAAAAACTCTAGGAAATAGCAAAGGCCGAGATTGGGAAAGTTCGACCTTTGTGCATAAAACGAGGGTGTGCCTATTTTGACACACCCTCTTTTTTATTTGATAGAATTCGGACAACAATAGATATAAAAAGAAGAGGATATCCGTTTGGATACCCTCTTTCGTTTTGTCTATATTATTTTTATTAGATCAAATCAAGAACTTTCTTTGTTTAGAAAGCGCAAGCTATCAGAAAAATAATTAATAAGATCTTCTAGGAGCTGATTCCTTAGGAGTAGCTTCCTTCAATACCATCTGACGGCCCTGATATTCTGCGCCATTCAGTTCGTTGATAGCGTTTTTCGCTTCCTGATCATTAGGCATTTCAACGAATGCAAAACCTTTTGATCTTCTAGTGTCACGGTCAATGATCAATTTAACTGAATCAACTGTACCGTAGTCTTCCATAACTTCCTTCAAATCCGATTCCTTAACTGAATAGCTAAGATTGCCAATGTAAATGTTCATAAAAATACAATAAAATAATTTAATAAATTAAAACAATTCAGTTAGGAAAAAGATAAATTTCATCAATCAAATACTCTATTTGGTAAAAGAGCGACCTGTAATAAAACAATCTATGCTATCTGTTGTTTGATGATGCAAAAAACCGAAATTATTTTTGATAATCAACTATGTTTTGCCATTTATTTTTCATAAAAAAGCATTTTATTTTCAAAAACCCCAATATTTAACAAATCGGGCTCCAATTTCACATAAAATATAGTTATTCTTCAATCTTTGCATTGGTTACACGTTCAAGCAAAAAGCGGTTTTTGTTCCAATGAAACGGCTCATAACCCGTATTCTTTTTAATCGTATTATTTCGGAATATCAGACCATCCACCGATTTGGCATAAAGTATAGGAGCATCGAATGTATCAAATTCATTGTCTTCAATTACAATGCCGCTATGGAAATACTTTTGCTGCCCTTTCAGGTTCGGGATCTCCGGATAAATTGAAATCACTCCATTGGTAAACTGGAACATATTAGTCAGCGCATTCACAAATTTATTCCTCCTTATAACAACATCTTTGCATGCACCAGTCTCATACCATCCGTTACAATCTCCGCAAAGTAAAATGGCTGTACCCGAAGTATGGTCAAACAAGTTATCCTCCACTACAGTTTTTCTGGGTGTACTAAATAAAGCCCCGCGAGCACGGTTGTTTCGAACCGTATTCCCTGAAAAGATGACCTCGGGAGTCCAAGTAAGATTTTCAATGCCAAAACCACTTTTCTCATTTATATCCGGATGGATCGGTTCATCAAATCTGATGTAAAATTCGCGGGCCCCATGAATTTGTTTTTTATCATACGGACGAATCTCTGCGATACGGTTAGTACCTTCAAGCAGTTCCATAGTCTCGGAACGTACAAACTGCACTTCATCGGCTGTTCTGCCCCACTCAAAACCCCAAGACTGATCATGCATATATCTTGCTATTACCGTTTTTTCATCTACCCGGCTTATTACTTTTAAATAAGTACCATGAATATTAATCGCGTCATCCATCATACCCTCATATAAACCATTCTTCGATATAATTGCACCTTTACAGCCTGAAAAGTGGGTTGCATCAGCCTGTGTAGTAAAATATCGCGGATCGTTGGGCCCTTTAAGGCAAACATTGAACCGATCAAGTGTAATATTTTCACAAAACTGGGCCAGTAATCCCATTCCTTCAGCATAATGCACGGTAACATTCTCTAAAACGGAATTCACGTTATGAGAGAAGAAAATACCAGGGGTAGGACGAAACCACGTACGCATGGCAATCACCGTTCCAGGAATTAATTTAGCATTCTTCCAGTTTGGGGCATGCAGTAACCGGGGCGATACCTCTACAACGCCTTTTGTTGGGCAGCTGATATCACTCGTATTATATACAAGACGTTTTGTTGCCTCTTCGAAGGCAATACCACCAGCAGGTTGTGCAGTCCAACCTTCACCATAGGTTTCAAAAACAGAATCTTTGCTGATGCGATAATTCACCCAGGAAGCCACCTTAAAGGTGATTCCTTTCTCTGGACTATTTTCCACAACCTGTATCTGGGCAATATGGGGATTAGCAAAATCAATGCTGAAATTCTTCAACGTGCAATTTTCGGAGCGTAAAAGGGATAATGGGATCATTCTTCCATGGAAAATAAATTCCGATCCCTGTCCGTCGATGGTAAGATTTTTAAAATCTTCAATCGCTAATCCTACTTTTTTAGGATTAGTCTGATCGTGATTTGAAATGTAATATTCACGAACAGCCGATCCCGATTCAAAAAAATGATATTGTCCGCGAGGAAACTTCAGCACCACATTCGTTCCGTCCTTATAATCTCGTTTAATTTTATCCAGAGCCTTGGCTAAAACAGGAGAAGCATTCTTCTTACTGTCAGCTTTCAATCCGAAACTCGTTATGCTGTAAACACGCTCCTGAGCAACCAATTCGTTGGTAAGAACAAAAAAGAGCAAACCCGCAATAAATAATAGCGTTTTATTCATGATAAATATTAAAATTATTTGTGTTTATCACCCATCTTAGTGATTTATTGCACAAATATATAAAACCTATTTATCTTCTGCTAATATAATATCAATTTCACATCTGCTGCTTTTTAATAAAATCGATTCCTGCATTTAATATTTCATCTCTTCCATTCCGAATAGCATCTATTGTAGGTAATACAAGGATATCAGGGGTAATACCCTTTCGTTGTAACTCTGTTCCGTCTGCAGAAAAAAGAGCAAAATTAGAAAAGGAAGTTTTTCGCCCTAAAAGAGGAACAAGAGTCACTCTACCTAAGGCCCCTGAAGTTGATCGACCAACTAAGGTCGAGTTACAATTATTGCGTATCTCCAAAGCAATTGTTTCTAAACCGCTTTGGGTAGATTCATTTATTAAAACAACAATCTTCCCTTTATAAATTGGACAAGTTAATGAATCTGGAATAGTTGTTTGAAAATTCTTTCTCCATAAAAATGCCCCGGGATGCATTGGGTCCGGATAAACCATCGAAGACAATTGTATCTCCTTTTTTTCGAACAAGTGGCATACAAACGGTTCGAGTTCTATCTTATATGGTCCGGCTTTTCTTAAATCAAAAATAATACCATCTGCCTCAGAAAGATACTCAAACAATGGGTTAATATCCTTATTTGTAACTTGAGATAAATCTACGTAGCCAATACCATCTGAAATCCAACGGTATATTTGAAGATTCTCTTTCTTGTAATCAACAGGGACAACATTTATTTCCAGCAATTTGTCACCTCTTAACACTTTAACCAAATTCTTCTGTCCGAATATCATTTGTCCAATACTACAATTTATCCTATAGTCCTTGTTTCCCTGGGTTGAAGCAGCCGTAAAAACAGATAGGCTATCGCGAACTTGTTTAATATTCTGTTTTCCAATTGAACTGATTATATCACCTTTTTGCAATTCGCCAGCATTTCCTCTTACAATGGTTATATCATCCACTTTCTCAATTATATCTCTAAAGTCTTTGGGGGATTCATTACCAGTAATTAGATAAGCATGGCCATCATTGAGTGTTGCGGCTAATTTCAAAAATGTATTATTGTACGATTGGGGATCAACAGATTCAATAAACTTGGGAATATACTCTGATAAAATTACATCCCAAGATCGGTCCATTAAATATTTATGAGGGAAAAAGTAATAAATTACATTCCAATATCTGAAAAAAGATAGTAAACGAAGATTTACAGACTTTTGAGATGATGAAACCTCAAAATCGTAGTTTTTCTCATTTTGAAGAACAATATGCTCATAATCTACACCGTAAAAGGATGGGTATTTCACTTCTAATGAGGCTATTTTCTTTAATTCAATCTTCAAGGAGTCATCAATAAAGGAACTATTCAACCAGCTAAGGTTAACATTCATTTTTAATGAATCATTCCATTCTTTATCCTCTTTATAGGAGTATTCTCCAGCGGAAATCAGCATTTTATTGAGTTCAAGATTCAATGCATCGGGTGTATTAACATAGGAAATAGCTTCTAAGCTTTCCAATAAGACCTTATCCCAATCAAATTTTCCTGCAGTAACATTGGGATGATAGTATTTTAGCAAGCCCCAAACTCTACATGTAATTGCCCATTTAGTTGTATCATTATACTGATAGTCCGAGACAAAATCACATTGTCTAACAAAATACTCTTCAGACTTAGTATTACTACAAGAAAAATTCGCAATCAGGCATACCAAATAGATAATCGGACATAATGATTTAACACAATGATAAAATCTTTTCGAATTAGGCTTTTTCATTTTGGTATCAAGGTTATAAGATTTGATTATTTCAGTATCAATTCTCCTCAAATCTATCATATTTATTTTAATTAAAAACACTAGTGTCCATCAAAAATGGGACACTAGTGTTTTATTGTAATGAACTACTATTTATTTAATTAGTAAATAAAGATATTATTTATAACTTTGAACACCATGCTTCACCGCTAACCAGTCGATCGGTCCGACTGAATAGAATGAATTTGAATGATATTAAACTTGTACAGCATATGATTTTCTTAATTATTTTCAATATAATAGGAGCTGCCAGCTTATTATTTACCGGGTATTATATTAAAAGAAATCCTCATGATCAATTCACAAATCCTAAACTTTACAAGTCAGAATTTATAGAACAATATGGAATCGAAATTTCCAAAGCATTCAAATTTGCAGGCATATTTGTTATTGTTTTTTCATTCGTTTCATTTTTAATTAATAGCGAGATATTATTGTTTAGTACAAGTGTTGTAGTTCCATTCGGTGCTGGTATTTATGCTTTAATCAAACGAAAAATCGTTACACAAAAAACTTCGACTTTTGCAATAATCTTTTTAACTGCAACTTTAATTCTCTTAATGTCAATTATTCCAATAGCGTATATCGAGCCCAACATTATAATTCACAAAGAAAACATTACAATCTCCGGAGTATACGGAGAGAGTATTCCTTTAGATCAAATATCACATGTGCAACTGATTGAAGTAACTCCTAAAATCAAATTACGTACAAACGGAATTGCCATAGGGGAAATTAAAAAAGGGTATTTTAGTACCGATACATTGGGGAATATAAAATTAATAGTTCACAAGGATAAAAAGCCTTTTCTACATATTGAAACAGAAAACAAAAGGCATATAATTATAAACTTTCGGGATCCCAATAAAACTTTAGAGATTTATAATTCCATAATGCTACATCATAAACAATAAACGATTCTTTATACCCGTTGGCGGAATTAAATTAGTGCATATTTAATTTGTCCAATGGGTTTGTTATTAATCTTGTTTATATATTGAAGGATTGTAAGTGCACTAATTTTCCCCGTAATTCTGGTAAACAATCCTTCTGTTTGTTTTGCGTAATTTCTGATTATCATAAATTGATCGCATAATTGTGCAAAAAGCGTTTCAACCCTTTTCCTTGCTTTAGCAAATGGACTAAATACAGGTTTCCAATCTTTTTGATTCGACCGATATGGAACTTCCAACTTGATATTAGCTTTTTCAAATAAATCAAGTTGTATGGCTGCTCCAATATATCCACGATCACCGATGATGGTGCAATTCTGAAAGTTACACTTTACGTCTTTCAAATAATGAATGTCGTGAACACTCGCCTTTGTCAGGTCAAAAGAGTGTATGACACCGCTCAACCCACAGAGAGAATGTAATTTATATCCGTAATAATGTTTACCCTGTGAAGCACAATAGCCATAATTGGGAGCTTTATCATAATTATTCTTTCCCATTTTACAACGTTTTGACCTTATGGGACGACAGACTTCAATTGGCATAGAATCAATACAGAAAATAGCTTCTCCACCATCAACTTTTGATGCAATTCTTTCACGCACCTGATTACATAAGCCGATAGTGAGCTTCCTGCGATCATTATATTGACGACGGGATATGAGAGAAGAAAAATCATCTTTGTATTCATTTAATTTAGAAAACAAAAAGCTTTCACTATCTATACCTATTGATTCGGCAGCAAGGCTTAAACTGATCACTTCTAAGTCAGAGAACTTCGGGACGACTCCTCTGCGAGGTATATTCCCTTTTTCGTTTACTAAATCAGCAGAAAACATCTTGCATATATCAAGAAATTTAGCGAATATTGCATATAAGTTGTGCATAATTGAGCTGTATATTAATAGTTTGATCACCATTAAAATACTAATAATCAATGATATGCACAACTTATTTCCTGACATTTTTTAGTGAATTAATTCCGCCAACGGGTTCTTTATATATATTAATAGACTTACCTCTTTAACGTTTTTTATCTGGTAATCAGACTTTAACGTAATTTATTTATTATTTTTGTAGGAAATGCAACCGTATGATTTATCTAAAAAACAGGAGTAAATTTCATTTTGTCTTTTTCAAAAGCAGAATACTTTCAGCTTCAGGAATAGGAATTCTATTTGGTTTAATTGCCCAAATGTCTATCGATCCGGAATATCAGACCCCGATTATTCAAATGATCAATAAGCTTCTGTTGTTTATCCCAATAGGAATGATATTTAAAATTCTGATTGAAGAAATCGTCAATAAAGATCAATATTATTTTTTCTATAACCAAGGTATCACGAAGGTTGAGTTATGGATAACATCCTTCATATTTTCATTCTCTATTTACATTATTTTTAATTTAATCTTTACAATATGGACACGCAGCTTGAGGTTGATAGCGTAATAAAAATGTATGGAGAAACAACCATTCTAGCAGATGTATATCTTTCGTGCGTTCCCGGAGATATTATCGGATTATTCGGTCGGAATGGAACTGGGAAATCTACACTGCTAAGAATAATATTCGGATCGTTAAAAGGAGATCGAAGTTGCATTCGTATAAACGGTAAAATTCAAAAACAAGCCGCTTATCGCTCAGGGTTACTTGGTTTTCTGCCTCAAGAAGGCTATCTTCCGAATAATTTGTCGTTGGCTGAATGTGTAGAATTACTTTTAGGGAAAGAATATAGAAAAGACTTCTTTGCCGACAAACACCTTTTCAGAATCAGAAAATCCAAGGTTTCAGAAATGTCTGGTGGCGAAAAAAGATATGCCGAGATTAAGCTTATTCTATGGGGGAAAGCTCCATTTATTTTGTTGGATGAACCGTTTCAGGGCCTCTCCCCTATTGTTTCTGAATCCATCAGAGAACATATTAAAATTGCCTCCCAATCCAAAGGAATTATTTTAACCGATCATAATTTCAGGGAAGTACACAAATGTGTAAACCGCATCATGCTGCTTAACGATTGTTATTTGAAAGAATTACGGGAGCCAAATGATTTAATCCCTTTTGGATATTATGAAAACGAGTGATAGTAAAACATCAATTATAGCAACCTATCCGAGGTTTCGAAAAATTTTTAACAGGATCTAGAATATCTAAAAACTCTTCATGCCTTTTATGCCAATCTAAATATTCTGCATCAAGGATAGAATAAATAAAATGATCATTTGCAAATATGATTCTGGGTGTGATCAAAATATTATCGTCCACTATATTTAAAAATGTTCAATGATCCACTCTTCTTTTAGTTTTGCGTAAATTATATCATCAACCCATTCTCCACGTAAATAGTAACTTTTCTTGAAGTGAGCTTCCTTTCTAAAGCCTATTCGTTCAATTAATCGAAGAGATGCTGTGTTTCTCGGATCTACAGATACAACAATTCTATGTTTATGCATTGTTGAAAAAAGGTAATCGACCATTCCTTTCATCGCCTCTGTTGCATAACCTTTATTCTGGAAAGCTTTGTCTAATGTACATCCAATTTCGGCTTGCATATTGTCATGGTTTGAAAAGCTTATTGCCATGTCTCCAATTAATCGGTTTTCCTTAAGATTCAAAACGACAAACTGAATGTATAAGTTAGCGACATCAATAGTTTCGGGCATATTTATAATACATCTACGAACTTCTTCAATGGAATTTGGGATCCATCCTTGATATTGGTTTACGATGCAATCAGAACGATATGAGAAAATGGCCTCTGCATCTTCTGGTCTAGCAATCCGTATGATTAATCTATCCGTTTTTATAGTGTGTTCCATGCTATTGTTTCTATTCATCAATTTTACGGATTACTCTGCAAGGGTTACCAGCTGCAATGCAATTATCGGGGATTGACTTAGTAACTACGCTACCGGCTCCGATGGTTGTGTTATCGCCGATTGTAACACCCGGTAATAGTATTGCCCCTCCTCCAATCCATACATTATTACCAATAGTAACCGGAGCAGTATATGATTTCCAAAATTGGCTGTTTCCCGGCAGACGTTCCTTCGGATTTACCGGATGAGTAACAGTGTAGATATGTACCCCGGGACCGATACCGCTATAACTGCCAATAGATATACGGTTACAGTCCAAAAAGACACAGTTCATATTTATCTCCACATTGTTTCCTATAAAGATATTCTCACCATAATCAACCAAAAATGGAGCAGCTATCCAAACATTATCACCCCTACCGCCAATTAATTCATCCAAAATAGAATTTAGAGTATCTCTGTCTCTGCTGTCAGTCTCAGAATACTTTTTTTGAAGCTGCTTGGCTAGATGCCAACGCTCAATCAATTGTTCGTCACCGCAGTCATATATCTCTCCGGCAAGCATTTTTTCTCGTTCTGTCATTATTTTAATATAAATTACATTTCCTATACCCAGCAATAAAGAAGTCTTATCCAAACACAGTGAATCATTCTTCTTTTTAATATATTTGTCATAACAAATATATGTCTTACTTAATAACGAAGCAAATGTTATATATACTGATTTCTATAACTTAAAATAAGTATTTATCTCATCTCTTTGTTCTGTATTATTTACAACAACATCTTTTATTATTCTTCCACTGTCAAGTAATATTATGCGAGATGATACATCGTAAATTAACTCTAAATTATGACTTGAAATAATCATTGTTACTCCTTTATTTTGATTTATGTTTTTAAGATAATTACAAATAAAATGCTGTGAAGTGGGATCTAAATAATTAAACGGCTCATCCAATATTAATATATCCGGATTACTTATAATTGCAGCTATAATACCTATTTTCTGTTGATTTCCAATAGAATGATCGCGTATATATTTATTTTTATTCATTAATTCCCCTCTCATAAAATCAGCTAAACCAGCTAAACTTATATCTAATTCATGTTTAGTAATATTATAACTTGCTGCAATAAATTCAAAGTACTCTTCTGCAGTTAAAAAATCAATTAAGAAATTTTTATCGATATAAGATGATGTATATTGTTTCCACGCTTCAGATTTACTTACATCATTTTCATTTATTAGAACTCGTCCCGAAGTTGCTTTACTAAGATCCGAAATTAATCTTAGTAAAGTTGTTTTTCCAGCTCCATTGTTGCCTATCAAACCAATAAGCTCACCACGAGGAATAAACAGTGAATCAATATCTAAAACGATCTGATTATTGTATTGTTTTTTTAGCTTTTTAATTTCAATATCCATATTTCAATTGAGTTACTTTTTTCTGTATTTACTTAACTTAGAATATCTATTCTTGTTAAACAAAAAATAAATATAGTTTAGAATATAGGGTGAAAGTATAATAAACAAACATCCAGTAATAAACATAAATTTATAGATAATAACGGGGTAATAAATATTTAAAATATTGATTATCCCTATCCAAAATGAATAAGTAAGAATAATAAAAAGAGATTGACTTGTTGCTGAATTAGCAGCCAATTTCATGTTTGAAACAAACAAATCAATTTTATGGTTAGCAAATAAAATACTTCCAAAACTTGATACTAATATTGGCCCCAGTGAGTATACGTAGATTGCTGTTGTTTGAAATATTGACTTAGTATCAGAATATATTAAGAACCAAATTAAATAAATAAACACTGAGGAAATAACAAAAATCAAATATCTGGATAATAACAATTTACGCATATCAGGCAAAAGGGATAATTTATCAAAAAACGAAGCCTCAGCAGAAAATATATATTGATTTAAAAGTAAAGACAATATAATAAAAATGATAGAAGAGAAAATTACATTCATGCTAAAAACACTCAGCATAGCGCGATCTTCAAATTTTGTATATACAAAGAAATATAGCACTGATAATAATACAGCAATGATCAATTCTTGCCTCATACGGGGCGACCGAAAAAGCATCCTTAAGAAAAGTATATTATACTTAAATAAGTTGCCTTTAAGCGAAACACCCATTAGAGTATTAAATCTAGTATTTGTACTATAAGTGTTTTCAGCACAGTATTTAATGTAGTTATAGCTAACATTTAATGATAAAACTACAACAGAAAAAGATGAGATTACTAAAACTATTTGGTTAATTACGTTCATTTTAATTTCCCAATCTGTATAAAAATGAATCATAAGTAGCAATAAACAGGTTGCGATTATTGCTAATATGCAAACACTAACTTTTCTTCTATATTGAATTATACTGGCTAATTGTCCAGCCAACAACTGCAAGATAAATAAATTTAAAATGAGGAACATTGTTTTAATAATGCCTTCTTTCGGATAGATGTGATTAGTAATAAAAGAGAAAAAAAATAGTATTAAATAAATATTCCATGCAGAAAACAATTCATTTAAAATCCAATATGCTTTTATACTTCTTTTTGTATTTGGTAATTGTTGAATGAATGCAAATCTAAAAGATGTTCTTTTGAATATAATCTTTAAAATTAAATCTATCAAAATTGCAATTGAAGAATAAAAATAGATAAACTCCAGGGGATTCGCTTTATTTGACAAAAACTCATATCCATATTCTGTTAATAATGAACCCGTAATGTAAAGAACAAACAGAATTGATATTAAATAAATATATTTGAATAAAAAATCTAAGATATCATTACCAAATGAGTTATTGCGTCTAGCAGATTTCCATGATAAACGCAATAGGAAAATGAAATTCATTATATCTAAATTTAAGATTGAACAGACAGATAGCAAAACAACTTCGCGGGTTAAATACATTGCGATTTGCAAATATAATAATTAAATACCTATAAATTGATAGTTATGATATAAGATATTATTTAACACAAACACATTTTCCTAAAACATGCATTTTTCATAAAAGCTCTTTAAATATTAACAATTAATACATTTATTTGCAAATCATGCTTTTTTGATTAATTATCATCTATAAAATTAAGACGTAGATATAATAGGATTATTCGACCCATCGGTCCGCCGCTATATAGAGCTTGATATTTTAAGTTTTGACATTCCCTTGCCCAGTTTTAAAGAGATGCACTATACCATGTGCCATAGTTACTTGTTTGACACTCCCGCCAGGAGTAAAGTGAGTAACCAGATTTAATGAAAATTATTCTTTCATCATATCATACTCTTCTCCAGATCTAAGGTATCTGGCTGTTCCTTTAACTAGAAAGTAGGTATACAGACAAACTATTTTTATAATGTAACCCCTGTCTTAAATATAGATATTTCTCTATAATTCTTTATTTCATTATTTACAGGCCTACCATTTATTACTTCAATAATATAATCTATAAATCTTTTAGATAAATGATCCATCCCATCTCCTTCTATTAAGGAGCCGGCGTTGAAATCAATCCACCCGGGTTTATTGATGAACAAATTACTGTTTGTGGATATTTTTACAGTAGGTACAAAAGTACCAAAAGGTGTACCTCTTCCGGTAGTAAAAAGAACAAGATGACAGCCGCATGCAGCAAGAGCAGTACTTGCAATCAAGTCGTTGCCGGGAGCACTTAATAGATTCAAGCCTTTAACTTTCAATTGATCGCCATACATTAAGACATCGCGAACAGGAGATGCGCCTGATTTTTGTGTACACCCTAACGACTTTTCTTCCAATGTAGATATACCACCTGCTCTATTTCCAGGAGAAGGATTCTCGTATATAGGTTGGTTGTTCTCAATATAATAGGCTTTAAAATCATTTATCAAATGAACAACTTTATCAAATACAGCTTTATTCAGACTACGATTCATTAAAAGAGTTTCGGCACCGAACATTTCTGGCACTTCTGTTAATACAGTAGTACCCTCTGGACTTACTAAAAAGTCAGAGAATGCACCTAATAAAGGATTGGCTGTTATGCCGGAAAAGCCATCTGAACCGCCACACTTTAATCCAACTTTAAGTTCCGATAAAGGAATATCAGTTCTTTTATCTTTTGAGGCGTAACAATATAGCTCATTCAATAATTGCATTCCTATTTCTATTTCATCTCCAACTTGCTGTGTAACCATAAATCGAACACGTTCCTCATCATACTCACCAAGAAACTCCCTGAATTCATCTATTTGATTGTTTTCGCATCCTAATCCAACTACTAATACGCCACCAGCATTTGGATGTTTAACCATACCGCGCAAAATCTTTTTCGTATTTTCATGGTCATCACCCAATTGTGAGCATCCATAGTTATGAGGAAAAGCAACAATTGCATCTACACCAGCTCCTTTAGTCTGATTCCGAAAAGCTTCTGCCAACTGATTAATTACACCATTTACACAACCTACAGTTGGAATGATCCAAATCTCATTCCGAATACCCACATCGTCGTTCTTCCTTCGGTAACCCTTAAAAGTAATATCACATTTTTCGGTCATGGGCAGAGCTTTTTGCGCTTGATAAGTATAATCCAACACACCTTCCAGATTACTCTTAATATTCTTTTCGTTAATCCATGTACCCTCTGGAATTGTTTGGCTAGCATGTCCGATCGGGAAACCATATTTTATAATATGCTCATTCCGGGCAAAGGACTTCAAGGCTACTTTATGACCTGCTGGAATATCTTCCAACAACGTAATCTCTCTATCATCGATACGTAATTTATCTCCTGACAATAAAGGAACTATAGCCACAGCTACATTATCTGCCGCATTTATTTGTATATACTTATTCATTGGATGATTCTTTTTACAGTCTGAAGCATTCCTTCTTGTTGAATCAGATCTAAATATAGTTTTATCTGCTCGGTCAAACCAGGAATTTCATTTAAATCTTCTCCCCAAATAAAATCCGCACCTAATACTCCACGAGCAATCTTTCCGGTATTATTTGTCTTCCATAATTCATCCAGAAGAGCAATTATTTCAGGAGCATCATTTGGTTTTATTTCCGTACCATCTTCACGAACACCTCCCTTGTAATAAGTAATAATGGCAGCCAAACCAAGAACCAATCCATCCGGTAATTTACCATTCCTACTTAAATAAGTTTTCACTCCCGGCAAGTCGCGCGTTTTATATTTTGGAAATGAGTTCAACATTATACTGGTTACCTGATGATCTACAAAGGGATTATTAAACCGTTCCAAAACATCACGTGCGAACTGTTCCAACTCCACTTTAGGAAGATCCAATGTTTCAAGCAACTCATTATACATCACCCTATTGATATATTTACCAACCACTTTATCCTGACAAGCCTCTCTTACAATATCAATTCCAGAAAGAAAAGCTACCGGAGATAATACTGTGTGCGGTCCATTTAACAAGACAACCTTTCTGTCATGATAAGGCTTTTCGTCGGGAACAAACAAAACATTCAATCCAGCCATGTCCGCAGGGAATTCCAGGGCAACTTCCTGTGGAGCTTCGATCACCCATAAATGGAATATTTCCGCTTGCACAAGTAACTGATCATTATATTGTAATTTCTCTGTGATTTCCCCAATATCTTTATGAGGAAAACCGGGAACAATACGATCTACTAAAGTGGCATAAACACCGCATGCTTCTTCAAACCATTTTTTGAAATCATTGCCCAATTCCCATAGATCGATGTATTTATAAATTTCTTCTTTCAACTTATGTCCGTTCAGGAATATCAACTCACAAGGGAATATGATCAAACCTTTACTCAAATCTCCGTTGAATGTTTTAAAACGATGATACAGTAACTGAGTCAGCTTCCCCGGATAGGAGGAGCAGGGTTTGTCCGTCAACCTACAAGTTGGATCAAAAACAATACCGGCTTCTGTTGTATTTGATATTACAAACCGCATCTCAGGCTGTTCTGCTAATTTTAGATATTCGTCAAACCGTGAATATGGATTAATAGCACGGCTGATAACATCTATCAAAGTCAGCCTATTCACCGGTTCACCTTTATCCAATCCCTGTAGGTTTACATGATAAAGACAATCCTGCCCATTAAGTACATCAACCATGCCTTTTTCAATAGGCTGAACCACCACTACACTACTGTTGAAGTCGATTGTTTGATTCATATTCCAAACAATCCAATCCACAAAGGCGCGAAGGAAATTTCCTTCTCCAAACTGGATAATACGTTCAGTGTATTGTTTTGCAGACGCTGTTTTTCTATTTAATTCTCTCATGAAAGATGCTTCGTTTATCACAGTATTCTTTTATACTCTTTTACTGCTTTAGGTTTGATAGATGTTAGATCAGCAATGTTTACAGGGGCTTTTGACGCGATACTATTTCGAGCCGCTATACCAACCAAACAGGCTAAAGCTCCATCACGGACATTGGCAAATTGTTTAAACGGATCACCAATTTCAGGTAAGAATATCTGGTCTTTCAATAACTTATCACCTCCTCCATGTCCGGATGCAGCGAATGGGACATGAATGTATTCTCTGCGAGAGAAGTTTTTAAACAATACAATCTCATCATAGTTCTTATCAGATGTAGGTTTAGACTCCTCAATCCAGGCATCTATCCGTCCTTTAGTTCCGTTGAAAGCGATTCGGTATCCTTCGTAAGGAGAATATGCCGTCAATGAATACGCCACCTGTACCCCATTGGCATATTTTATGGTTGCTGCCATTTTGTCGAATATATTAACATCGTTTTTAAATACACATCCGTCACGCAGATAACCATCATATTTCTCATTTTCAACATAAAGATCAACCATGGTTCTATCTCTCATTATATCGAAATAGAACGGACATTCTTTTGTATGCTTACAGGTACGACAGTTCTCAGCCCGAATAGAACCGTTCTTTCCATAAAAGTCCAGGGCCCCCGCAGCATATACAGACTCCGGATCACTGTCTATCCACCAATTTAACAGATCAAAATGATGGCTGGCTTTATGTAACCACAACGATCCGCTGCATTCCACCAGTCTGTGCCAACGCCGGAAATAGTCGGCACCGTGAGAGGTATCCAGATACCAGTGAAAATCGACGGAGGTGATATCTCCTATTTCACCAGCACGAAGTAGTTCCCATATTTTTGCCCGGTGAGGTGAATACCTGTAATTGAATGTGACTCTGCATGTTTTGCCAGTTCGCTTTTCGGCATCCAGAATCGCCTGAATTTTCTTTTCATCGATCGTCATTGGTTTTTCAGTAATAATATCTGCTCCCAGCTCCATGCCACGAATAATGAAGTGATGGTGCGTACTGTCTATTGTCGTTACAATTAGCACATCGGGCTTGGTTTCAGCCATCATTTTCTCAAAATCGGTATAAGTTGGACAATCAGTTCCTATGATACGTTTTCCTGTTTCTAAACGTCCTTCGTTATTATCACAAAGGCCAACGAACTCCAGATAGTCAGCATAGTTTTTCGTCAGATCACTTCCCCACATGGATGTTCCACGAATACCTGTACCAATAAGTGCGATACGAACTTTTTTATCAGGCAATGCTGTACTGCTTTTTGTATCTGCTTTTAATTCAGAAATAGGATTGAGCAGAGCCGTTCCGGCAATTGTCCCCGTTGTTGCAATAAAATGTCTTCTTGACATTTTGGTAGTTGTGTTATTCATAGTATTAATTTAAAAGTTTCAATATTAGTCATAGCAAATATATGTTTTACTTGATAACGAAGCAAATGGAAATCAAGGTATTTACTCATAATTTCTGGGAGGCATTTGGAGTAAAGTGCGCAACCGGATTGATTGTTCATTGTATTTGTATGTTCATTGACAATGAACATACAAATACAATGAACATAATAAAATAAAGAAAATCTCTCATTCATTAAATACAGATCCCCCCAGCCCGGCATTCAAT
The DNA here is from genome assembly GCF_013409575.1 of Macellibacteroides fermentans. Lineage (NCBI taxonomy): Bacteria > Pseudomonadati > Bacteroidota > Bacteroidia > Bacteroidales > Porphyromonadaceae > Macellibacteroides > Macellibacteroides fermentans. Next base: position 670,342 of record NZ_JACCCY010000001.1, read on the forward strand.
TGAACTCCTGAGGGAGGATTGCTTATTTCTCTGCTACGTCTTATATGGTTCCAAATAGTTTCCCTCCATATAACTTATTTAGAATTAAATTTCTTTTAATTCAACGTTAATTTCATCGAGATTAATGGTGTTGGCACTCCAGATTTCATCTTTTTCCAATCCCAGCCAGTCCCTATATTCTCCAGCTTCTTCACTGTCAGGCATTGTTCGGAAAACATTTTTCATTTCTTCATACCCATAGCATCCACCGCAATCTTCGGGCGGACAGCTACCCTTACCCGAAAGACAAATAGCTTCTTTACGTTTGTTGTCGGAAACGGCTTCTAAGGTTATTTCATGAACCCAATTGTCTCCAAAATCATATACATATAAAAGTTTACGAATATTATCTGTAAATACTTTAGACAACTTAACTTTTGATGCATCCAAAGTCTTAACACCAAAATCAAAATCATCTTCAGAGGGGATCGCAATACGAATACTACCTTGATACTCTTTATCCTCAAACTCAAATAAATGATAATCATCCCAGCCGAAAACGGTTTGTATCACACTATGAAATTGCAGAAACGTAAAATTTGCCGGAACAATAACTTTCCTCCATACCGGAGGCTTGGATATGCCTTTAATCTGAATCTTAAACTGATATTCCATAATTTTACAGAATTAATGGTTTATGCTTTCAAAAATACAATATTGACTTAATATTTTGACATATTAGATATAAATATTATCTTCTTTCTTTAATTAAAGCAAACTGCTATCTAAAACAGACCTTTTGAGGAGGTTAAAGCTCCGAAACTAGTATAATAGAGGAAGTCTCTGATGATGAGCTATCTGGTGCTGCGTCAGCTATTTTGGGAACATGGAATTCTGTAAATCAAAATAATGTATCTTTACAAAATATTTCTGATATAGTTTATTCAAAAGGAAAAGGATATCTGAATATCAAAACGTATCCCACTGTTATTGTATCAGATAGATGTAAAGAAATTTTAAACCGGTCTCTGTATCTGCTGTCAGTCTCAGAATACTTTTTTTGAAGCTGCTTGGCTAGATGCCAACGCTCAATCAATTATTCATCACCGCAGTCGTATATCTCTCCGGCAAGCATTTTTTCTCGTTCTGTCATTATTATAATCCGATTTTACGGGTTCTATTTCCCATTAAATATTTTCTGCTAAATGAGAAAACTAATCCCCACAAAGAAACAAAGTTAATTTATAGGGAAAAGATATTTATGTATTGATATTCTTTTAAAATATAATAATTAAAAATTAACATAGGGAAGTTATCATTAATTGGATATACTTAAACACAATTATGTTAAAATAAAACAAATAAACTCTATAAAATATAAACTTACTAATTATATCAAAAATGAAACTATCTTTGCCATCAATTGTTTTATTAATTAACTTAATTTTAAACTTTAAAAATTGAAAAAATTATTTATTTTGCTATCTTTATCTATTTTAGCACTTTACACTTCTTCTTGTCAAAATAGCGCTGAAGAGATACTACAATCAACAGAAGCATCAGAATTTTCAGAAGACAAATTTACTCAAAAAGGGTCTTATTTAGAATTTAACAATGAGGAGGCGTTTTTAGATATTTTTAATAGGATCCTATCTAATACATATTCTATCCAAAAGTCACCATCTCTAAATAACTTTATGTCGCTAGAAAATAAATACAAACTAGCTAATGAATCCGATCCACTTGTATCATCAAGTAAGACAAAGGTCTATAGTGACGCAACTGAAGAATTTGGAAATGTCGAAATTATTGAAAATCGAGTAGGAAGTGTAACGCTTTCAGAACTACTTAATGAAGAAGGTGTAATTAAAATTGGAAAACGTATATACAAATTTGAAGGGAATTATGCATATATAATAAATGACGGGAATGAAAACACTCTAAAAAGATTATTAGGAGGAGAACAGTATTCAAATCTAGAAAATATTTCTTATCAAAAAGTTATTCACCCCTTAATTATTCAAGAAGATTTAATCACCAAAAGCTCATCTGGAGGAGAATATGAAAGAAGCCCCATTTTTATCACGACTAATGATAGTAAACGAAGAGAGCATATAAAATTCAATCCTTATCTTTTAGTTATAGACAATGCACAAACAGAAATTGTAATAGAAATGGAAGGCAGGGCTCAAAAGAAACAATTATTTGGAATATGGGGCACTACTTTTAGCGATGAAATGGTTTGGGGCGAAATTCACTTAAACAGTGGTTCGTGGCATTACAATCAGCCTCCAGCAGGAGGAATGGATATACCGCAAGGAACAAATTATTTTACAACAGGACTTAAAGCAAGAACGATAGGTGCAAGATTCTGTGGTTGGGCCCAAAAATTAGGCAACACTGGAGGTGTTAGTGCTGTAAAAGCGAGTATCACTTTCAAAGCTAAGAAAAGTGAGTTTCAGCCTACAGATTGGGCAGGTATATACACAAATAACTACACAAGTATAACAAAATAATCATAGCGCTATGAAACAGATCATTTATTTTCTTCTTTTTATAATTATACCGATATCTAACATTTCATCACAAGAAAACAAATCTCGTTTTGGAGCTGAGGTAGATTTTATTCCCTGGTATTTTGACACCTTTTCCAGACAAACACCTATGTTTACGGTTTCGGGATTTATTGGTGGGTATTATGAGCACTTCTTTTCAAACTCCATTAGTTTAAAAACAACGGCAGGAATCCATAATGCTACCTATAAATGGTTTGAAAATAGCACGTACGGAGGAAAAAAAGTAAGATCATGGCAAACTATGTTAGAGCTAAAAGTAGAACCAAGATTTTACTTTTGGGACAATCAACAAAAGTGGGGAAACCTTTTTGCTGGACTTCCTCTCTCGATAGAAACAGGCCCTTTTCAAAATAATCCATACAAAGATATTTTTCAAACACCAACAATAAGAGCAATACCTATTATTGGATATCAATATTACTTCACCAATCATTTTTTTGTTGAAGCAAATGCAGGTCTGGGATGGAGACATGATAGTTACCCAACACAAAGTTCAAATGATCTTGATTATTTGCTCGGACTTCGTTTTGGATTATCCTTTTGAGGCTTATAAAGTAAATAACAACTTAATTAAAGGGCTGCCCAACAAGCTTGGGTCAGCTCTTTTTCTTTAAAAAACGAAGTATTCTGTTCTTTACTTTTCGCAAACCCTTCTATTTTAGGAAGATTTTCTTTCCTTGAAGCATCCTTTAATTGTTGAAGAACAATCCCCTTGTTTCCTTGAGTAATTTCAGGCTTCACAACAACAACACAACGCTCTTCCTTTATCCTGACAACACTGCTTCTGTTTCTTTCTCTTTTGCTATCCGAATAGAATATGGTAATTCCCGTATTTCAACCAGTTTATCCTTTATTTCATCTAACAGAACATCTTTTGTTTTCATGAAGATTGTTCATTTAAAAGAGGGTGTGTCAAAACAAAGTAATTGGCACATCCTCTTTCTTTTTTGTTTCGTTTTTCAAAAAAGCTTCAAGCCGCCCATTTTGGATTGATTTTTCTTTCGATTCGATTTTGATCGCTTATCACCTCATAAAACGCTGTTTTCAGAGTAATTTTCCTGTTATAAAAGCCCTTTGATATCCCTTTAGCTGCTTTTGCACACATCTTTTTTATGTTGAAGGCTATGGCAAAGAAGGCAAAGTCCATGGTGACTTTGTCGAGTCCGAAGTGACGGAATCGACGGTATGCCATATTGTATTTCATTTGTCCGAAAACGGCTTCTGGTTCTATAGGTCGTTTGGATCGGTGTTCAAGTCCCTCATCCGAGATCAGCTTCTCACGGGCTTTGCGTTTATATTCCACGAGTCTGCGGTTAACTTCGATGGAGCGATTCCCCTTGGCTTTGAAGCATCCGGTCCGAAGAGGGCATCCTTCGCATCTTGCTGCCCTGTAGCGATGTGATTCGGTAATATATCCGCTAGCTGTCCTTCCATGAGTCTTACCCACAAAGGTCATATGCTGCCCCATGGGGCAAACATAGTAATCATCTTTGGCATTATAATATAAATTATCCACCAGAAAAGGATTATTCTTAAACGAACGCTTCTGCTCTTTGTGGAACCAGTTGTATTTTACAAAACACTCTATATCATGTTCTTCCATAAAACGATAATTCTCCTCCGATCCATAACCGGAGTCGGCAACGGCTTTGCCGGGAAGCCGGTTGTAACGTCCGGAAAACGAGCTAAGGAAAGGTATAAGGGTTAATGTGTCTGTAGGGTTGGGGAACAGGGAAAAGTCGGTGATGAATTGGTTCTCTGTCCCGATTTGTAAGTTGTAGCCGGGTTTGGTCTGGCCGTTGTTCATCGCATCCTCTTTCATGCGCATAAAGGTGGCTGAAGGATCACTTTTGGAATAAGAGTTACGATCCCCGAGTGTTTGCAGATGCTGGTCATATTCGGCAAGCTTATCGCCGTGCTTCTCTAACTCTTTTATCTCTTTCTCCCTTGCCCGACGGGCTTTCTTTTCTTCCCTGGTCCTGGCTGCGGGTTGCTCTGCCAGCGCCTCCTTCAACTCCCGGGCAAGATCGGAGATGGCTGCCGGAGTAAACGCCACGGATTGATTCTCTGCTGCTTTATCCTGGGCGATCGTTTCATCAATCTGTTCAAGCAGGATTCTTATTTTATCGAGAAGTTTGTCCCGGTTCTTCTCCACGCTTTTGCGCCAGACAAAGGTATATTTGTTGGCTTTGGATTCAATCTTTGTCCCATCAATGTATTCCACATCCAGACTCACATAGCCTTTACCGGCAAGAAGAAGCACTAGTTGGGTGAAAATCTGGTTAATCTCATGCTTTACCCGATTACGAAAACGGTTGATTGTAATAAAGTCTGGTTTTTCATACCCGGCAAGCCAGATATAATGGATGTCGCGAAGAAGCAGCTTCTCAATCTTGCGACAGGAATAAACGTTGTTCATGTAGGCGTAGATAATCACCTTGAGCATCATCTGCGGATGATAGGGACTACGACCATATTCTTTATAAAGAGCCTTAATATTATTAAGGTCAAGATTGTCAACCAGGGCATTGACTACCCGGACAGGGTCATCTTCAGCAATATCTTCATCAATCCGGCTCGGAAAAAGAAGCGTTTGGTTGGATATATACGGGCGAAAATGTAACTTTGTCATATGAATTTTGAAAACCTAAAGTTACAAAAACTCTAGGAAATAGCAAAGGCCGAGCTTGGGAAAGTTCGACCTTTGTGCATAAAACGAGGGTGTGCCTATTTTGACACACCCTCACATAATGAACACAATAAAATAATTAAGCAAAATCTTTCTTTTATTTAATAAGCAATCCCCCCAGCCCGGCATTCAATTAAACACCGGACTGGGGGATTGCTTATTTCTCCACTACGTGGTATATGGTTCCGGTTTGGGTTCTTTTGGAAGGGATTTGGTGTTTGTGCAGGATGCAGCCGAAATGGATGATTTTGGTAGCCGACAGATTAAAGAGTTTTTTCCCCTGCAGGCGGCCAAGTATTTCAACCGCAAGGAGCTTCTCTCCATTCTCTTTGGATTCGGCTATCCAATCCATACTACCGTAATGGTAGAGAGAATAACCCATAAAGCCTATTTCGTAAATATTAGTTAGAAAGAATGATACATATCAGAACAAATGCGTTTAATGAGGCTAAAAGTTCATTTATTAAATCAGCACAGTATACAGACACCGTCCATACCAACCACAAATATTGAAATAATCAAACAACTCTCTGATATCAAAATGAAAAAACCAGCCGTAGCAAGGTTTTTATCCATAATACCAGGTGCAGGTTATATTTATACCAAACAACCTCAGAATGCTGTTACCTCTTTAATAATAAACTCATTATTGGCCTACGCGACTTACACAAGTATTAAGTCAGAGAATTATGGTGTGGCAGGACTAATGGGAGTGTTTTCATTATCTTTTTATTTCGGGAATATTATTGGGGCAGGTAATAGTGCCAAGAAATATAATCAATATCAAGTTAAACAACAAGCTAACAGACTTATGTATTATAATCAAATTAATAACTTTTAAATTTTATCACAATGTTTGAAAAATTATCTAACAAATGTTTTCTTAAATCGACAGCATTGTTATTGTCGTTTGCAATGATGTTTATGTCCTTTACTTTGCCAGCAGGACCGGTTACTTTAAAAAGCGGATCCATTATTCCTTTAGAGCTGCTAAGCACTATTTCAAGTAAAGATTGCCGGTCAGGTCAAATGATCTACTTCAAAGTAACTAAAGATGTAGTAGCCGAAGGCAAGACTGTTATACCTGCAGGTTCAATTGCAAAAGGACAAATTTCCAGAGTTAAGAAAAGCGGACTTTTGGGTAGTGAAGGACAAATCGAAGTTGTAATCAGAAGCGTAACAGCTGTTGATGGAACTGACGTTTATTTGACTGGAGCAAGCCTTAACGATGAAGGAAACAATCAAGTAGCTTTATCAATTGTTTTGACTTTTCTTTGTCTGTTTGGTTTCTTAATTAAAGGAGGTAATGCAGAAATTCCTGCAGGAACACTTTGCAATGCAACAGTTGCCGGAAACACAACAATAAATGTTGATTAATAACAGTTTACAACCAATCAACCAAATATTTTATATAAGATAATAAATTAATTTGGTGATTAGACAAACGCCCTAATCTTTTCATAATTATAACCCGAACATAGTTTCGGGCACTCACAAGTTTAGGTTTTAATTAAAATAAGGAAGTTCGGTTCGTGAGAGTCGGACTTTTTGCTTTGTAACAAATAGCAATGCTGGTCCATTAGTTTTTCTACTTAATTCCTTCATGAAAAATATGCTTTGTTTCAAACCTTCTATCAGTTATAATCTTTTCATACTCGGGTTCTACGCAATAGACAATTCGATGTTGCCGGTTTAGCAATTCATTTTAAGTACAAAACTTGCGTTAAAGTGTCCGATTGCAGAATATATATCAAATAGGATAGTCATCGTTCTTTAATCAAGAAATTCTTTCATATCCAAATATCCAAACTGTATATCGTCATCCATGCTCAAGAGAATCCGGTTGTTATCCCTGTCATAACAAAATCTAGCGATTTTATATCCTGTTTCCAAAGTTTTTAGATAATTACCATCTAAGTCAAAAACTAAGAATTTGGTGGGAAAATTAGATCTTCCTTCTTTATTTAAAATTTTTTCTCCCGAGTAGAGTACTACTATTCTATTATTGCAAAATTTCACTGGTCCAAAATGATAAATACCATGTGTTTCTGTATCCCAATTAGGCCCATATATATTGTATTTTAGATCGCCATTGAGGCTACATATTGTCATTAAGTCATGAGGAGCATAACACTCTACATAGATACCATGTTCCATTGATATATCAAAACAAATACGTTTCTTTTTAACCTCTGGATGAATAGTATAACTCATATGCTTTACTTCACCAGTTTTCATATTGAATTTTCCAACAACAGGATTGAAATCACTATTACCAAGAGGTTGTATAGTTACACCAATAGATAATGTATCACTTATATAAATATAGTCATTAGGAAATAGCCCTGCATTCATTTTCATTTTTTCTATGGGGAGGTATTCCGGATCTGTAATTACGCTATCCAGATCATAACTGAAAATTTTATTTTTACCATGATCAGATACGTAAAACTTACGATTTACTTTATCCTCTGCTATATGTCCTATGCGCGCAATTTCTCCAGGTCCTTGTCCTTTAAGTGCTGTGCTTGTAATATACTTAAAATTGTTTTTATCAAAAATATGTATACATTCATTTTCCGATTTGTAATCATTGATGAATAAATAATTATCGACAATTAATGGAAGTGAATAATTATTAATGGGGAGATCTTCGATTACTATCTCTTTTATTCTGTTGTGAACATTAATTATATTATTTCTTTTATTCTGTTTTTTTTCAGTTGAAGAGCTTGATGAACAGCCTCCAAAAATGATGATGATTAGAAATATACCTAATATTTTATTCATATTTTGTAATGTTTTTCAATAAGTCTTCATTAATAGTATTTGCAACAATATCAGATACTATCATAAAATATTGCTTTGTACAAAAATAAAACATTCGTTCTGTTTATTATGAAATAGACAGGACATATTTTGATAATATTTTATTATTCTTGTAATGTTTGATAATAATAACTTCAAAACCGATCCATGTCTCAAGTGTTGAACAAAACAATATTTCTCAAAAAACTACTACTGACTGCGCATTTTCTATTCATCTTTATAATAACGTTTGTATAACTTTCCATGTCCCAAATTACAATTTAACACTCTCCTTGTCAGAGAACTGCTTTCATTAACTCCCTATAATCTTCTTAAAGTTCATATAACTATCCCCTAGCCCGGCATTCAATTGAATACCGGGTTGGGGGATTGCTTATTTCTCTACTACGTGGTATATGGTTCCGGTTTGGGTTCGTTTGGAGGGGATTTGGTGTTTGTGCAGGATGCGGCCGAAATGGATGATTTTGGTGGCCGACAGATTAAAGAGTTTTTTCTCCTGCAGGCGGCCCAGTATTTCAACGGCAAGGAGCTTCTCTCCTTTCTCTGTGGATTCGGCGGCACGGAAGAATTGCAGGAACAGTTGCTCTGCAGGTACCTGTACCTGAAATTCTTTGTTGGTCTCCGACAGAATAGCCTCTTCCGGACCCTCAAACCAGTAGCGTTCGCCTCTCTTTATTTCATGCATGGCCTGGGCATACAACTGGTCGTGGTTAATCTTATCACTGTAACTGATGGAACCTGTAAGGCGTACACAGATGAACCTCCGGCTACCCGAGGTGTCGGTAAGCACATCGTAGTGGTTGCTTGTGGCGATAAACGAGGCATAGCGGCGCAACGATTCCACCGAAGTGGTAAGACACGATTCTGTGGCAATGAAAGAAATTTTTTATGAATCTGGCTCTTACCACATCTTTGACCAGGCTTATAACAATTTGAAGACATTGTATAAGGTTCATCAGATTGGAGCATTCTTCGTTATCAGGGCAAAAAAACCTGCGATACACATCCATCATATGATCCTTTAATACTCGGCTTCGACACAATAAACAACCCGATGCTTTTCCTTTAACAACTTATCGGCAAGAGCGAAACTCGCGTTAAGATGTCCGATTGCAGGGTATATGTCGAATAATATAGTCATCGTTCTCTAATCAAGAAATTCTTTCATATCCAAATATCCAAACTGTATATCGTCATCCATACTCATAATAATCCTGTTATTGTCTTTGTCATAACAAAATCTTGCGATTTTATATCCTGTTTCTAAGGTCTTAAGATAATTACCTTCCAAGTCGAAAATTAAAAAGTTAGTAGGCCAATTAGATCTTCCTTCTTTTGTGAAAGATTTTTCTCCTGAATAGAGAGCAACTATTCTATTCCCACAAAATACCACAGGACCATAATGATTAATACCATGCGTTTCCGTATCCCAGTTAGGTCCATAGATATTATATTTTAGATCTCCATTCAGGCTACATATTGTCATTAAATCATGAGGGATATAACATTCCACATAAATTCCATACTCTAAAGATATATCAAAACAAATACGTTTCTTTTTTACTTCTGGGTGAATAGTATAACTCATATGCTTTATTTCGCCTGTTTTCATATTGAACTTCCCAATAACAGGTTTGAAGTCATTATTACCAATTGGCTCTACGATTACGCCAATAGATAGTGTATCGTTAATGTAAACATAGTCCCAAGGGTGTAATTGCTCGCGCATTTTCATTTTTTCAATTGGAAGATATGTCGGATCGGTAATTACACTATCCAAATCATAACTGAAAATTTTGTTCTTACCATGATCTGTTACGTAAAACTTACGATTCTTTTTATCTTCTGTTATATGTCCTATACGTGCAATTTCTCCAGGACCTAGTCCTTTTAGTGCTGTACCTGTAAAATACTTGAAATTGTCTTTGTCGAAGATTTGTATACATTCATTTGCAGATTTGTAATCCTGTATAAACAGATACTTATCAACAATAAATATCCATGAATTATTATTGATGAGGAGATCTTCTATTACTATCTCTTTTATTCTGTTGTGAACATTAATTATATTATTTCTTTTATTCTGTTTTTTTTCAGTTGAAGAGCTTGATGAGCAGCCTCCAAAAATGATGATGATTAGAAATATACCTAATATTTTATTCATATTCTGTAATGTTTTTCAACAAGTCTTTATTAATAGTATTTGCAACATTATCAGATACTTTCATAAAATATTGCTTTGTACAAAAATAAAACATTCGTTCTGTTTATTATGAAATAGACAGGACATATTTTGATAATATTTTTATTATTCTTGTGATGTTTGATAATAATAACTTCTAAACCGATCCATGTCTCAAGTGTTGAGCAAAACAATATTTCTCAAAAAACTATTACTGACTGCGTATTTTCTATTCTTCTTTATAATAACGTTTATATAACTTTCCATGTAGCAAATTACAATTTAACACTCACCTTGTCAGAGAACCGCTTTTCATTAACTCCCTATAATCTTCTTAAAGTTTCATATAACTCCTGGCATTCAAATGAATACCTGACTGGGGGGATTTTTCACTTCTCTACTACGTGGTATATGGTTCCGAATGTTTACCCTCCATCTGACTCATTTAGAATTATACTTCTTTTAAATCTGCGTTAATTTCATCGAGATTAAAGGTGTCGGCACTCCAGATTTCATCTTTTTCCAATCCCAGCCAGTCCCTATATTCTCCAGCTTCTTCACTGTCAGGCATTGTTCGGAAAACATTTTTCATTTCTTCATACCCATAGCATCCACCGCAATCTTCGGGCGGACAGCTACCCTTACCCGAAAGACAAATAGCTTCTTTACGTTTGTTGTCGGAAACGGCTTCTAAGGTTATTTCATGAACCCAATTGTCTCCAAAATCATATACATATAAAAGTTTACGAATATCGTCTGTAAATATTTTGGACAACTTAATTTTTGATGCATCCAAAGTCTTAACACCAAAATCAAAATCATCTTCAGAGGGGATAGCAATGCGAATACTACCTTGATACTCTTTATCCTCAAACTCAAATAAATGATAATCATCCCAGCCGAAAACGGTTTGTATCACACTATGAAACTGCAGAAACGTAAAATTTGCCGGAATAATAACTTTCCTCCATACCGGAGGTTTGGATATGCCTTTAATCTGAATCTTGAACTGATATTCCATATAATACTAAAATGAGTAGTTTATGCTTTCAAAAATACAATATAGACTTGATATTTTCACATATTAGATATAAATATTATTTCCTTTCTTTGAATCAATCGTACTATTATCTAAAACAGACCTTTGAGGAGTTTCAAAAACAGTGATTATATATAGAAGTAAAACAATACTGTATTCGTCTAATAATTAATTTTTTGGCAAAATATTTGCAAATTCACTTTTTAATCGCAACTTTGCAATAAACAGAATTACCATGATAGAAAGAGTATTAAAAACCAAGCTGTTAGATATGACAACCAAGTATCCGATTGTAACCCTCACGGGTCCGAGACAGTCGGGTAAATCGACTTTACTCAAAACATCATTCCCTACATATCACTATGTGTCGCTCGAAGACCCGGATATGAGGCTGTTTGCGACAGAAGATCCACGGGGCTTTTTGGCAACCTATCCCGACAAAACGATTATTGACGAAGTGCAGCGAGTTCCTGAACTGTTTTCGTACATACAAACTCACGTTGATAAAGAAAATAAGGAAGGAATGTATCTATTAGCGGGTTCGCACAACTTTCTGTTAATGGAAAGCATTAATCAATCACTTGCAGGGAGAACAGCTATATTGAACTTGTTACCATTCTCACATCACGAAATGCAAACAGGTAATATACTACCCCCAACAATTGATGAAGAGATATACAAAGGAGCTTATCCTCGTCTTTACGATAAAAATATTACTCCAACAGATTACTATCCGTACTACATTCAAACTTATGTGGAGCGAGATGTTCGTCTGATGAAAAATATTGGCGATTTGAGCAAATTTATTCGCTTTATCAAACTATGTGCAGGTCGTATCGGACAATTGCTTAATTTGTCCGGATTAGCAAATGAATGTGGAATATCTGTATCGACAGCAACAGCATGGATGTCGTTACTCGAAGCAAGCTATATCGCATATCTTCTCAAACCAGACCATAATAACTACGCAAAGCGATTAGTTAAAAGTCCGAAACTTTATTTTCATGATACAGGATTGGCGTGCTCACTATTGGATATAAAGAGTGCTGAACAAGTGTCAACTCACTTTCTAAGAGGAGGCTTATTTGAAAATTTGGTTATCAATGAATTTATTAAAGAGTCTCTCAATAAAGGAGAAGAATCAAACTTGACCTTTTGGCGAGACAGCACAGGTAACGAGATTGATTTACTCCAAACAATCGCAGGCAAGCAGAATGCCTACGAAATAAAATCCGGAGCAACTTACACATCCGACTATTTTAAAGGTATCAGCAAATGGGCAAAACTATCAGGTGCAGCACCCGAACAATGTTTTGCTATTTATGCTGGGGATAAGTCAATGAAAACCTCATATGGAGAGGTGATGTCGTGGAACAAATAAAATTCAAAACACAGTTCCTTCTACATCCTTATCTTTACACCACCTCATAATTGACAGCATTAAAAGAACTCAGAACACTCTTTACTTTAACAAGGATGTAACTCTAAGTTACCCCCTTGCTCCAACTTTTGATTTTCAAAAGTATTTACTATACTTGTGGCGTGTCCGAGTAACTTTCTAACCTCAGCGGAATTGTACCGCTGTTTGGAAAGTCACTCGGACACTCCTTATTTATCAGCTTATTCGAGCAATCCCTCTTCTATCCAATTAGCCATATTCAGGCTTATATGGTGACCTTTGTATCCCACCAAAGCTTCTTAATTCTCGTCTATAACAGTACCCCCCCATCCCGGCATTCAATTGAATGCCGAGCTAGGGGGATTGCTTATTTCTCTACTACATGGTATATAGTTCCGGTTTGGGTTCTTTTGGAAGGGATTTGGTGTTTGTGCAGGATGCGGCCGAAATGGATGATTTTGGTGGCCGACAGATTAAAGAGTTTTTTCTCTTGCAGGCGGCCCAGTATTTCAACGGCAAGGAGCTTCTCTCCTTTCTCTGTGGATTCGGCGGCACGGAAAAATTGCAGAAACAGTTGCTCTGCAGGGACCTGTACCTGAAATTCTTTGTTGGTCTCCGACAGGATAGCCTCTTCCGGACCCTCAAACCAGTAGCGTTCGCCTCTTTTTATTTCATGCATGGCCTGGGCATACAACTGGTCGTGGTTGATCTTCTCACGGTAACTGATGGGACCTGTAAGGCGGACACAGATGAACCGCCGGCTACCCGAGGTGTCGGTAAGCACATCGTAGTGGTTACTGGTGGCGATAAACGAGGCATAACGGCGCAACGATTCCACCGAAGCCTGATGGGGCTTGCGGATGGTTACAACGGGTTTCTGCATGACGTGCTTCAGGAAGCCCTGCTGACTCTCCTTTACCTGATCGAATTCGTCCATGTTGATCAGGGCGAAACGCGAAAGGTACATTTCGGTGTTACGCTTATTGCCCACATCTACCCCTTCGGCATAATAGGCACGTAACTCCGGAGGGAGCAGGTTCAGGCAAAAGGTGGATTTACCTGTGCCCTGGGCTCCAACAAGCAGTGGAGCCGTGCTGTTGGCATGTTTCTTATTGATACCCCGCCATTGTGCCACCATCCCCAGAAACCAGCGGTGGAAAAGGTTGCGCCAGTGGGGGTTGTTACAAGGGATGGTTTCGGCCAGAGGGCGGATACGGTCTTTTCCGTCCCATTCAGGCAACGAATACAGGTAATGGTCGATGGGTGAAAAGCGAGGCACACGGTCAGAATAAATATAACGGTTCACATCTCTGTCCCACATCTTGATGCCCTCCTCCTGTCCGTTCAGGGCAATGCTGTTTAACAGTCGGGGATTTACCTTCACAAAGTCGTAGCTGTACAGGCCTCTTTCGCGGCACTCTACTTCGTCCTTCAGGGTGTTGTACCGAAGTTCGTAGCGCCGCTTCATAAACTCGTCGGTCTGCAGCGCCAACAGCTGCTCTGCAGCCAGGCAGATTTTCTCGCCAAAGCCGTTGTTCTTGCCGTACACATTCCGAAAGGTGGTGCGCACCTCGGTTTCACGTAATTTAAGTTGCAGGTGAAGCAAAGCCGACTGTACCGCCTCTTCTTCCGGAATGCCGGATCCGAAACAGTTGGTTGCCAACAAAACCAGCAGGGGTTTAAGGTTTGTATCCTCCGGTGGACCACATTGGGTGAGGGCCGACTTCAACGAAGTTTCGAATAATAGGGAGAGCTGATCGGTACGGCTGTATCCGGGCATCTGCCGCCTGAGCGGATCGTTGTCGGCCTGCACAGCTTCCTGCCAGGTAGCTTCGCCCGGCATTTCGGTGGGCTGACTTTGCAGCACAGGTTTTGCCTGGGGTGCATAGTAACGGGTGGCATCGTGTACAAAAGGGCAGCTTACTTCGGGGGTATCGCCGCCGGTGTCAACGGGAAAAGGGATTTGTCCCTGATACAACCTGACAGCCCTGCGGTGTGCATGGGCATGAAACAACTTAACCTCCTCTTCGGTACGGGGCAGTGCACCGTCGGGCCGTGTAAAGAGTACCAATATATAAACCCGTGTACCGCAGGTATCGGCATAGGCCGCCAGGGTTTGGGGCAACTCGGCTGCCGTCTGTTTAACCAGACTTGCCTCGGCCGGACCGGTAAGATTGCTAACCTGCAGCACCACCACGCCGTTGTAGTTTGTCGGCACCCGCAATCCGTCTTTCAAGGCAAATGTCGAGGTACAAAGCAGACTGGCTCCCTTGAGTCGTTTTGCAAGCAGGCCGGCTTTTGCCCTGCCCGGTTCTTCCTGCATACACTCCATTACATCTGCAAACGAAATGTTGCGGATACTTTTTTTCACTGTAGATTCTTTAAAATAACTAATATTCATGGAATTAATTTTTAATTGTTTTCGTGAAGGTACTACCCGTATGCCTGGTTTTACAAATAATATGCGCACGAAAGAGCTCTCCGGAGCAAAATAATTATTACTTTTAAATTAGCTGTTTTTACTTAATAGTTTAGTATATTTGCATGTGAGAACTTCTTCGTCTTCCATCTGGGGGACAATGGTCACACAGCTGCGTGATCAATGTCCTCCAACTGAGTGATCAATGTCCCTCAGCTGAGAGACGAAGAATATATCTTTGATTAACATCTAATCATCCCGATGAAACGACCTTATTGTTGGAGTAAAAAGGTAATAAAACAAGTATAAAGTTATGAGTATCTATTATGACATGCGTGAAAACCCCAATCCCGAAAAAGATGGAAACCAAAAACCACTTCATCCCCGTGCCGTATCGAAGGGAACGATCAAAGCCGACAAGATAGTGGATGCCATTGCCCAGCGAACAGGTTTTAGCCGGGGAGAGATTCAGGGTGTGCTGGAGGAATATACCCAGGAGATGCTTTTGCGCGTTTCGGAAGGTTATAATGTGGAATGGGGTACTTTGGGAACTTTATCGCCTAAGCTAAAGGCCAAACGTCAGGTTATGACAAAAAGTGAGATCCGGTCGCCGTCCATTTCAGTATCAGGACTAAATTTTAAAGGCTCTGCCTGGTTATCGAGGCAATTGAACTTCGATCTGGAAAGATCTGAGTCCGGCTTTAACAATTCGACACCCTACGGAGCTATTTATCGCAGGAAGCTGTTGGAACAGTACCTGGATGAGAATCCGTACATTAAACGAACCGACTATTCCAAACTTACCGGTCAATTAAAGAATAAGGCTATCCAACAGCTGAACGAGTATGTGGAGCAAGGAGTCCTTATAAGGCTGGGCAGAGGTAATCAGACGGAATACAGACGGGCAACACAACCGGCAGCCGCCGAAAAATAATGAGAGATGACAGATGCAGGTGATCTGTCACCTTGCATCTGTCATCTTCAAACTCCGCATCCATAAAGGGAAGTCTCCCTAAAAATGATGGATGACAGATTGTTTTGCTATAAATCGGTTTTATTGAACCGGTGTTTTTGGTTTGCGGTCGAAGAATGGATTTTTGGATGATGCGCTGATGGGAATAGCCATCACACAGGTACAATCGCCCAGATAGCCAAGCCGCTGTGCCGCCATGCCGGCCGAAAACATTACACGACTATCCACTCTGCAGTCGGCCGCCGTTGCACAGGCAGATCCCACGGCAATACCCACATCGATGGTGTTGATGGCACAAGGTACGGCATCTGGCTTTTCGGCACAGGTGGCATAACCGCAATGGGTACAGTTCAGTCCCTGTACTTTCTGGGCAGTTCCGATAATGATTACCGCCTCAGCCTGTTGAAGGTTCTCTGCATCGCGCAGCAAAAACTTCATACCCGATTCATCCGAATAACGTACCATCTCTTCCGAGAGGCGTACGATATCCTGATCGGTCACCATCCCTACCTCTATAATATCAATACCTTTCCCTTTGGGAGCCGTGCGGGCAGCCGTCATCATCTGACGACCTACCTGCAGCACATGTTCGTGCCTCGATTCGCGTTCGTTTACAATCATAGTTCTTGTATTTTCGGCAAACTTAACTAAAATTGCCGGATTTGCTTTACTCCAACTGCAGGTTTGTGACTGTAGCGGTAGCCTTATAGGAAAATTCCGGGTATTCGAACAGGGGGAATCGGGGCTCCGTTTTGCCGTCGGTATAGTACCAGATGCTCTTGTATGCTTCCGGATCTTCGCCCATGGACTGCAACTGCCTCAGGTAGGCGGCAACCGACTTATTCTCTACAATGTAAACCTGGTCCATATGATCGATGATGGGACTGTGCCTGCGGGTGGCATCGTGTTCGAACTTCAGGATACGTTTGCCGTCGGGCGTAATGCCTGCCATAACAAATGTCATACTCTTGCCGATAGCCGGAAGGTTAAGTACGCTGCGGTCCGTCGCGGCAAACAACAGGTGGTTGTCTTTCAGGAAATGAGTAAGATTCCTGCCCAGATCTTTCGTTCCTTTAATCAGGTTGTTCAGTTCGCCAATCTTCTCAGACGGGATCCGTCCGAATATCTTTTCCTCTTCACTCTCCTGCAACGAGCGGCAGTTGGGTGTAAACATGGCATAATTTTCCTGAAATCCTTTTACGGAGAAGGTATAGTAGCAAACCACTCCCATGGTGTTGAGCAGTTGGCGAAGCTTGGCAGTATGACCGCGACGGGAAGCTGCAACAGTATATACCAGTTGGTTCGTGATAGTCCACCCCGCCGACAGGATAGCTTTGATTGCCTCGCGTGCTTCGGGGGTTACCTCCAGCGGCGACTGAAAATGGGTTTGAATAATAAACTGGCTTACGCCTGCTACAGAAGCTTTTTCTTTAAATTCGCGCAAAATCTCGACCAGTTCGTCGTTTACACGCATGGGCAGGTAAGCTGGCAGGCGCGAACCGAGACGTACCCGCTGCAGTTGGGCATATTTCCCGCCTTCGGGCCGGCCTTCGTTGGCTTTGCGTTTCCGTAAGGCCATCTTATATACGGCATCCAATATTTTGCGCAGGGTGGCATTCTGACTCATCAGGGCGTCTCCTCCGGTGATCAGGATGTCTTGCAACTGCGAATCTTCCTCAAAATAATGCATAAGGCGACGAAGTTTCTTGTCCCAGCTCTCCTTTGGTTTTAATGCTTCCAGATCAAAATTGAGCCGCTCGCTCTGGAAATCGTACATCCGCTGACAAACGGAACATAGTCCCCCGCAAGCTCTTCCCATGGAGTCGGGTATCAGAATGGCCACTTCGGGATAGCGTCTGTGGATATTATGTCCTTCGGGAAGCATCCATCCGGCCGCATTGGGCTTGCCAGCCTCCACGATATCCTCCTTCTCCCAGGCCTTGATTGTTCCGTAGGTATCCACCAACTCCTGCGAATAGAGGATGTAGGTACGAATAGTGGCATCGTCGTAGCCTGCGTCTGTGGGATTCAACAGCGAGAGGTAGTAGGGTGTTACGAAAAAAGGCATCTTCTTTTTGCGGGCATCGGTAAGCAACCGCATGGTATGCTCCGGCAATGAGTTGCCAAGAAAGGTGTTGAGTTCCGTTGGTGACTTGATAGCCATAGACAAGTGGAAATGACTTAGTTTCCACCATTCGCAAACTTTGGCATACTTTTGTTCGAAATTAAAACTTTCTTCAAACTGGTACCTGGAACTTCCTCCATGCTGGCGCTCAATTTTTTTGATAAGCTCCTTAATAATCCGTTCGCGGTTGGCTACACGGATGGCCAGCACCTCTTTATCGAGGCCCGTCTGCCATCGATTCATCTGTCTTTTCATCCAGGCTATATCATCCTTAATCTCCGGTTTTTCGGTAAGAGCTGCAAACTGGTGATACAGATCAAGTAGCAGATCGGTATGAGTATCACAGATAATCTCTCCCCTAAGGAACTGCCAGAGATTAGAAAGGGTCTCTACCCGGATCTCTTGTCCGGTAGAAAGTTCATTTATAACTGATCCATCGTAGCTGATAAGACGTGAAATTGTACGCACTACGGCATTATCGGTCTGATGTGTGTTCAGTGCGGCCTGTAAACGGTTTTTAAAATCATTACAGGCTGCAGATCCTTCCGCCAGACTTACCAGCCACGGGAGGTGTTTCGCATACATTTTTTTTAAACGGGTAATGTCTGAAGTCGTCAAATTCTTTTTCGTCATACGCTATTTTTGTTATTTGTTTTGTGGATGTATGTACATACAAAATGCACGTTTGTCAACAAATATACATAAAATAATGCATAATCCCGAACAGAAATGTATAATAACGGCATTAAATAGCGGAAAAAGTCACCTTTTGTAATTTCATCACTCAATAAAGCGTGAACGGGTGGTATCCGAAGGCAGCATGCATTTTTCTTTTTTCCCGAACCATCTGTAGCGGTTTCGGGCAATAAAACGGTAGATTCCGTCCCGCAGGAAGGTGGGTAAATGAATGAGCGGAAAGAACAATTGCCAGCCCCGCCCGAGCTCTTTCAGTATATAAAGTACGGCCGAAGATTCGCGGAACGCATCTCCCTGTTGTGGTATATACACGATGCTGTCTGTTCCCCAATGCGTAACCCCGTATCGCTCAAGCAAAGCTCTGCCGGCATCCGACTGTAAAGAGGCGAAACGGAATTTACCGAAACGGTCGCGTTTAATAATAAACCGCACCGCTCCGTTGCATAGGTTGCAGACACCGTCAAATAAAACTATTCCCATATGTTTTTGTCGCCACCTGAAATGGCAAGTAATTCAAAAACAGATGGGAAAAGCCATATGTTCAATCCATCACTGACAATAGATGGCTTTGTTGCGGCGGGGAAGCACTTCTCCAATAATAGCTGCCTGGGGATGAAGCGAAGTAGCCTGAAGCTCCTGCAACAACCAATCGGCTTTATGAGCATCCACCCCGATCAGCAATCCGCCGGAGGTTTGGGCATCGCAGGCCAGCATCTTTTGTTCTACCGTACAGGAGGGGGCATAAAAGACATGCTCTTTTACAAAGTCGGCATTACGGAAGGCGGCTCCGGGGATGCAACCCGACTGCAATAGCGACAGTGCCTGTGGTATTGCAGGAAGCGAAGCCAGCGACAGTTGCAAAGTTACATGGGATGCTTCCGCCATTTTAAGGGCATGTCCCAGCAACCCGAAGCCCGTTACATCAGTTGCGCCTTTCACTCCGGCCAATTGCATACAGGATGCCCCGGCTTTGTTAAGGAGTTTCATCTGCCGGATGGCTTCATTATAGGCCTCCTCGTCCGCCATGCCCATACGTTGTGCCGCCATCAGCACTCCTACTCCCAGAGGTTTGGTCAGGATAAGCAGCTGCCCGGGTGTAAGTCCGGCGTTGGTTATCAGTTTATCGGGATGAACGGTACCTACCACAGCCAGTCCGTATTTTGGCGGAGTGTCGTCTATGGTGTGTCCTCCCATGGTGAAGGCTCCGGATTCGTTTATTTTGTCCTGACCGCCTTCCAGAATACGGCCAAGTACCCCGAGGGGTATGTCTTTGGATGGAAAGAGGGTGATATTGAGAGCCAGCAAAGGGGTACCTCCCATGGCATACACATCGCTCAGGGCGTTAGCTGCCGCAATCTGTCCGAAAGTGTAGGCATCGGAGCAGACCGGCGGAAAGAAATCGGTGGTTACAATAAGTGCGGTATCGTCGTTTAGTTTGTAGACTCCGGCATCGTCGTGCGTTTCGATATCCACCATGATACGGGCATCCTTTATAAGAGGGATGTCCGATAAAAGTTCGGAAAGTGCTGTAGGCGAAAGTTTTGCCGAACAGCCTCCGTAGGCGGAGGTGCTTAATAAGTCAAATGAGGTTGTTGTCATAGATCTTCATTTCAATGTTTAGGGATGCCATCAGAGCCTTGAACGGCTCTACTTCGGCAGCTGCAATTTCGAGGCACATACCACAATCCGACGATACCGAGGGAGGTACCGGTATAACCTTTACGGCTAATCCGGACTGCCTGCAGGCATTGTCGGCCTTGATTACCATTCGGGCTGTCTTAAAAACAGCTGTCTTAGTTGGTTGCGACATCGGCTATTGCTTTAATCAGGTTTTCTAAATCGGCTACCGTATGGTAGGGCGACAGGGCGATACGTACGGTACCCGACGGAAAGGTTCCCAGGGTACGGTGGGCAAGCGGTGCGCAATGCAATCCCGACCGGGTTTCGATTCCGTGCCGTTCGAACAGCTTTT
The DNA here is from genome assembly GCF_013409575.1 of Macellibacteroides fermentans. Classification (NCBI taxonomy): domain Bacteria; kingdom Pseudomonadati; phylum Bacteroidota; class Bacteroidia; order Bacteroidales; family Porphyromonadaceae; genus Macellibacteroides; species Macellibacteroides fermentans. The sequence goes on from NZ_JACCCY010000001.1 coordinate 691,220, forward strand.
GAGAAATGGTTGCGGGCGGCTGACTTTGATGGGTAAAGGAAAACAGCTCGCCTTGCTGGTCGGATTGTTTGGCTCCGTAAATCTTTATTCCCGGAAGTTTGGACAACTCACGCATACATGCCAGTACATCCGATGGAGTGTGACAGGCTGCAGGTCTGTTCTCAAGGGCAGAAAGCAGCCCCACTATTCCAGCCACGTTGGGTGTTCCCGCCTGAAAGTGGTCCGGCATCTCGGCGGGCATTTCGTAGGAATCGGACAAGCTGCCTGTTCCTCCGAAGTGCGTGAGGGTGAGTTCCTGGGGTGACTTACAATAGAATCCACCTGTGCCGGTAGGTCCCATCAGCGCCTTATGACCTGTAAAAGCAACACAATCAATATTCCAGTTTACCGCTTCTACCGGTATTTCGCCCAACGACTGTGCTGCATCCAGTATGATCTTCCATCCCCTGGAGGTAGCCAGTCTGCTTATTTCGGACATAGGCTGTATTACCCCGTTCACATTACTGAGGTGGTTTATTACAAAGAGGCTGTCTTCTCCCGCCGGCAGTTTACCAAGCGCATCCGTGTCGATGGAGCCGTCTTCCATTGCCGGCAGTACCTCCATGCGGATTCCCAGTGTGCGGTGCAGATGCCATAAAGGACGCATCACGGCATTGTGCTCCATGGGAGATACCCATATAACAGTTGGTCGCGAGGATATTCCCAGCAACAGGGTATTGAGTGCACTAGTGGCATTGCTTGCAAAAGCTATTTTTTCGGGATCAGCCACACCGAGTAAAGCCGACAAGGCATCGCGGCATTGTTCTACCTGCCGGGTTGCTTCGTGAACCCGTTGGTAGGCTGCCCGTCCGTAAGTACCCCCTTCGTCGGTTAGGTAGCGGCTTATACGGGATGCTACTTCCGGCGGCTTGGGGAAAGAGGTGGACGCATTATCAAAATAACAGTTCATATGATCAGGGATAAACAATGTGACCGGCTTCAGACATATAGCGTGTAAGTGTAAACATGTTGCTTATCATGCCCACAGCCAATTGATTTTTAACTTCGTAATAGTCCACGCATGTTCCGCAGGCAATTATGGCTACGCCTTTTTCTTCCAGCTCCTGCAACGATGCTGCTGTATCGGTTCCGGTAAGGGCTATTTTAATACCGCTGTTATACAGGAGAATGGCTTTGGGCAGCAATGCCGCCTCTTTAAGCGAGTTTACAAAAGCCCGCAGGAGGATTTGTCCCAGTTGGGAATCGCCCTGGCCCATGACATCCGATTTGATTACGACGATGTAATCGTTGCCGGGTGTGGTACAAAAGCGCTCGGCTCCGGAGGTATCGGGAAGCCGACCGGGTTTGACCAGGGTAAGGGTATGCACCTCTCCTTCGCTTCTGAGCTGAGGTGTAAGTTTCAGTTCGGCAAGGTAATTCCGGAGGTTGCACAAAGCAGTATCATTGTCGGTAAGAATCTCAATTATTTCGCCGGCGGTTGCCTCTTCGATGCCTTTTTTGGCCAGGATGAGGGGAGCGGGACAAAGTTGTCCTCTGGTATCTATCTGTTTCATATTCTTTGTTGTTTCTTCAATTTATCTGATTTTCGCTAATTGTTGTACCTGTTCAATGCCTACGTTGCATCCGTTTTCGTACAAAGCGAGTAATTTACGGGCTATAACGGCGGGATCCGAATCTTCCCACAAGCACGGAATCTGATTGGGCCATTGCTTTCCCGACGAACGCCGGTATCCTTTGTCGTAATAGCTAAGTGCTATGCAAACGGCGCTTTCAAGGTCATGCTGTTCTACGCACTCGATGGCTTTACGGGTAGCCTCGCCCCCCAAACGTTTTTCTATTTTACGGAAGGAGAGAATCAGCTCGTCGGGCTGAAAGGTTCCGTAGTCATTCAGTATATGTCTTATGCGTTCCTGATAAGGTATCTCGAGGTTCAAAAACGGAGCCGACAGCATCAGGGCATAAAAGGCGGAAGGGATAACAACCTTGCCGATGCTGGCACTTTCGCCTTCGCACCAGATCGGTCTTGCCGGATTGAAGGTACGCATCAAAGCGTGCAGCTGATTGGTAAATTGTTCGGTGCTTGGTTGTGCGGTTTCTCCCAATGATCCGAAAGCCGATCCTTTATGATGCGCCAGTCTCTCCAGATCGATTACCTGCTGTTCCATACGTTGCAGCTGATGCAACACCTCGGTTTTACCGCACCCGGTTGGTCCACCCAGTATCAGCAACTGCCACGGATGAGCTTCCAGCAACTGGGCGAAGGAGTTACGATAAGCCTTGTATCCACCAGAGAGCAGATAGGTTGTAAGTCCGGCTGTACGGAAAAGCCATGCCATGCTTCCGCTGCGCATGCCTCCGCGCCAACAATACATATAAATAGGTGCGCCGTCTGCCCATTGCCTGGCCTGTTTAACAAACCCTGCCAGTTTAGGGCCGGCAATCTCCAATCCCCTTTCTACAGCGTTGTCTTTCCCATATTGTACATAGCGTGTCCCTATCTCGGCCCTTTCGTTGTCCGAGAACAAGGGCAGGTTACGTGCCCCGGGAATATGTCCAGCCTCAAATTCGGAAGGCGACCGTACATCAATCAGGATGCCGGTCTTGCTTTGCTCCAAAAAATCATCGGCCATTAATACATCTTCCATGTCTATATAAATTGGTCCTTCAAAGGTAACAAATTCAATACAAAAAAGCCACCCCTGCTGGGATGGCTTTCTTAATTATTATTATCTGTACGGATTACAACTTGTCTGCTGAACCAAGAACATTCTTGATCTTGTCTGCATAAAGTTCCTTCAAGCTATCGCGAGCCGGGCCCAAATATTTACGTGGGTCGAATTCACCTGGCTTTGTAGCGAAGATTTCACGAACGGCTGCAGTCATAGCCAAACGGCCGTCTGAGTCGATGTTGATCTTACATACTGCAGATGCAGCTGCTCTGCGCAATTGTTCTTCAGGAATACCGATTGCATCAACCAAAGCACCACCATATTTGTTAATTGTGGCAACTTTGTCCTGAGGTACAGAAGAAGATCCGTGAAGTACGATAGGGAATCCGGGGATTCTCTTTTCGATTTCTTCCAGGATATCGAAACGCAAGGGAGGAGGAACCAGGATTCCGTTGGCGTCGCGGGTACACTGTGCAGGAGTAAACTTGTTAGCTCCGTGTGAAGTACCGATTGAGATAGCCAATGAATCAACACCAGTCTTGGTTACGAAATCCACAACCTGATCTGGCTCTGTATATGTGTGGTGTTCTGCGCAAACATCATCTTCCACACCAGCCAATACACCTAGTTCACCTTCTACAGTTACGTCGTGTGCGTGTGCGTATTCAACTACTTGTTTTGTCAATGCTACGTTTTCGTCGTAAGGAAGGTGTGAACCATCGATCATTACTGAAGAAAAGCCCATTTCAATACAAGATTTACACAATTCCAATGAATCTCCGTGATCCAGGTGAAGAACAATCTGAGGTTTTTCGCAACCCAGTTCTTTTGCATATTCTACAGCACCCTGAGCCATATAACGAAGCAATGTCTGATTTGCATATTTACGTGCACCACTAGATACCTGAAGGATAACAGGCGACTTTGTTGCTACTGCAGCCTGAACGATAGCCTGCATCTGTTCCATGTTGTTGAAGTTGAAAGCAGGAATAGCATATCCACCTGCAACAGCCTTTGCAAACATTTCTTTTGTGTTTACCAGACCTAACTCTTTGTAACTTACCATTGTTGTATATAATTTTACGTTAATGATTAAAAACTCTACAAAGATAACATTTATAAAAAAATTTTATGCTATAAGACATATAAAATAATACAAAAGATGACAAAGAGCAAAAAATAAATTATTTTGTTTTGATTGTTCAACTCTATTCTGTACCTTTGCCAGCCAATTACCGGTTACCACTTAAGTAAAAGTAATAATTATAATAGACAATAAAAAAAATGAAAAAAGGACTTCATCCTGAAAACTATCGTCCCGTCGTGTTCAAGGACATGTCTAACGACGATGTATTTATTACGCGTTCAACAATTAACGCTAAAGAAACAATTGAAATTGACGGAGTTACTTATCCTTTGATTAAGGTGGAAATCTCCAACACTTCTCACCCATTCTATACCGGTAAGTCTAAACTTGTGGATACTGCAGGTCGCGTAGATAAGTTCATGAGCCGTTACGGTAAACGCGAATTGAAGAAATAAATAGCCGCTTTTAAAGCGTCTAAAGAAAAGCCTCAGCAATTTTGTTGAGGCTTTTTTGTTGAATAAATAATATAAACGCTATTTTTGCATTTCATTGATAACTTAATTTAAACAGAAAAAAAACACATGGAAAAAACAAACGAACAGCTGATGGCCATTTTAAAGCAGTTTGCAATTGACGAAGATATGGTATCGGCCGTACCTTTCGGAAATGGACACATTAACGACACCCTTAAGGTTACCAACTCCAAAGGCGAGATAAAGTATATTCTTCAACGAATCAATCATCACATTTTCACCAATGTGGATATGTTGCAAAACAATATCTTCACAGTTACTTCGCATATCCGCGAAAAGCTGGTTGCCAGAGGCGAACAGGATGTAGACCGCAAAGTGCTTACTTTTATCCCGGCAAAAGATGGTAAGCTGTATCATTTTGACGGTGATTCGTATTGGAGGGTTTGCCTGTTTATTCCGCGTAGCAAGAGTTTTGAAGAGGTTACTCCCCAATTATCTTATGAAGCAGGAAAGGCTTTCGGCGATTTCCAGACCATGCTGTCTGACCTTCCGGCAGATGCACTGGGTGAAACAATTCCTAATTTCCACAATATGGAATTCCGTCTTAAGCAATTCCACGATGCGGTTGAAGCTAATGCTGCCGGCAGACTGGAAGAGGTAAAGGATTTGGTTGCTGAAATTGAAAAACGCGCCAAAGATATGTGCATCCAGGAGGAGTTATACCGCGAAGGCAAACTGAAAAAACGCACCAATCACTGCGATACCAAAGTTAACAATATTATGTTTGACGAAGAAGGCAAGGTATTGTGTGTAATTGACCTGGATACGGTAATGCCGGGCTTTGTTCTTTCGGACATTGGCGACTTTATCCGTACCGGAGCTAACACCGGTGCGGAAGATGATGAGAACCTGGACAATGTGGAAGTGAATCTGGAGATTTTTGAGGCTTATACCCGTGGCTATATGGAAACGGCCAAGGCCTTCCTTACTCCGCAGGAAATTAAATTACTGCCATATGGAGGCAGATTGCTTACCTACATGCAGACGGTCCGTTTTCTGACTGACTATATCAATGGTGATACGTATTATAAGATTCACAGTCCGAAACATAACCTGATCCGTACAAAAGCACAATTTAAGCTGTTGCTTAGCCTGGAGGCACATGCTCCGGAGATGGATGGATTTATGCAGACCTGGCTATAATTAATTTCAACATAGTAAAAAGCCGTGCCGGGTTTGCCCGTGCACGGCTTTTTAGTTACTTTTGTACTTACAGGTAGTATTTTGTAATGTACTATCGCAACCGGATAATAGTAATATGAGCAAGAAAAAGTTTTCCTTTAAAAGAAGGATACGCAGTTTCGGCTTTGCCTTCAGAGGGATTGGCAAACTAATCAAAGAGGAGCATAACGCGTGGATACATTGCTTTGCTGCGCTTTGTGTTATAGTGGCGGGATTCTGTTTCGGACTTTCGGCAATGGAGTGGGTCGCCATCGTTTTTGCCATCGGAAGCGTATTGGCTGCCGAGGCTTTCAATACGGCCATCGAAGCGCTGTGCGACTTTGCATCACCCGCCTATCAGGAGGCAATTAAGCACACGAAAGATCTGGCTGCCGGAGCGGTACTTATTGTTGCCATTGCAGCTGCCGTTGTGGGATTACTTATCTTTATTCCTAAAATTATGGCATTATGTTAAAACAAAGAATATGGAACCGGGTATGCCTGTTTGTTTTGCTGCTCGGTATTATTAGTCCGTTTGCCAAGGGGCAATCCAGAGAGGATATCCGTACATCGGGAGATGTGATGGCAATGGTTACCCCGATGGCAAGTTTGGTTACCACCCTGGCCCTGAAAGATTATGAAGGATTAAAACAAGGCGCTCTGGCTGGTGTTACTACCGTAGCAGCCACTTACGCTTTAAAGTATATTGTTCAGAAAGAGCGGCCGGATGGAAGCAACAAACTCTCTTTTCCCTCCAGCCATACTTCCATCTCTTTTACCGGAGCGGCATTTATACAGCGTCGTTATGGTTGGAAGTGGGGTGTGCCGGCATATCTCGTTTCGTCGTATGTGGGATGGAGCCGGGTATATGGAAAAAAACATGATTGGTGGGATGTGGCAGCCGGTGCAGCAATAGGCATCGGTAGCGCGTACATCTATACGCGCCCCTTTGCCGAAAAATATACCTTGTCTTTATGTCCGGTTGTTACCGACCGTCATTGCGGCTTCCACGCTTCGCTTAGTTTTTAGTCCGCAATCAGAAATGAAACTGTAAACCTATGGATACCGGATGTAATTCGGGACCTTTGTTTTTCTCAAACATCGTCATAGGTGAGTATCGGGCATAGAATCCTACATTATCCAGACCTCCCTGAATCAGCACGTCTATATTAAAGGGGCGGATATTCATCCCGCTATCCATTTTCTGTTTGTGCTTGTCGCCTTCTGAATCTCTGTAAACTACTTTGGAAGACGACCATGTTTTGATGGCTCCAACAAGTCCGGCAGAGAAAAACAGTTCGGATTTACGGTGTGGATTCTGCCATTCCAATAACAAAGGAATAGTGATGTGGGTAGTTCCCAGCTTACTGGATTTATAGGTTACTCCTTCGGGAGCTGGCAGCAGCGTGGTAACTCCGCCTATTTCTTTGAAATATTCGTTTTTATCCAATCTGTAACGCGTCCAGCGCATTCCCAAACCGGTTACAACAGCCCAGCCGTTGCGGGAGATAGGATATGCTTTTTCAAATACATTCAGGTTATAGTCAAGTGATTTACCTGAATTCAGACTTACGCCGTCCACGTCATTCAAGCTAAGGGATGCATCCGAAAAGTTGGCAAATCCTACACCAAAGCCAGCCCAGTGGGGATCGTAATCTCTGTTCCAGGATGGAACGGAGATAGTAAAGGATTTGGTATTCCGGCGTGTCTCGTAACTGCGTCCGTCTTTGTAGATACCTTCAAATACCTTTTCGCTTTCCACAGAATCACCAGAGTTGGTTAGTTCGTACACTTTCACCTTTACCCGGTCTGTCGTCTCGCTAACCTTGATGCGTTTGTTATTGAACAGGATGGTGGTATCGCCTTCCAGAGTTGTGGTTGCAGCCGCGAATTGAGTAAGTGAAATAAGAGCTGCCGTAAATAGTAGTACTTTTTTCATCTGTATATTATTTATTATATTGTTATTATTGTTTATTAAAGATCTTTCTTGGTAAAGAGCAGGGTTATCAGGTCGTCGCTATCCAAATCGCCTTCTATGTAAACCAACGTTATAACGCCTTTCTTGCTCACTTTGAAAAGAATAAACCGATTGATGTCCGCCTCTTTCGATGGCATCTGGTAATAGGCCGAAATAACCCCTCCCCCATCTGTCACCTCCTTTATCTTGCGCGCTCCCTCCTGATCTGAAGCCAGGCAACGCCTCACAAACCGGAGTGCCTCGGCATCCTCTTTTATGGTTATGCTTTTGTAGTGAGTCATACCATAGGTTTCAAGCATTTCGTTAGATAGCTCCACCATAGTTACATTCCGGTTTTTGCCGTACCGTTGGAAAACCTCCTGAATTTTAAGGTCTTTCTGGGCATTTGCTGCCACAGGAAGCAACAGGAGCGCTGCCAGAAGCAGCAACAGCGTGTATTTTTTCTTATTCATCGCTTTGTTTGTAAGATGTATATCTGCCCGTTTCATAACGTTGTATTTATTCTTCGTCGCCAAGCAAGCTGCCCAGCTCCTTTAGTTGATTATCTATAAGTTCCTTATCAGAAAAAACATCCATGGTATGTTTGTATTCATCGGGGGTGGTAGCTACTTCCTGAAGAGATACCAGAGCCATGGAACGAACTTTATCCGGGTCGGAGTAGCACTGACCGTTGATGATCACGTAATTACCAGAACACGGCAGGCCGTTGTTTGCAGGGAAAAAGTATTTTCCGGCCAGTAGCATTACAAACAGGCAGGCTGCCGCTACCGAGAACCAATAATACCGCCTTTTTTCTTTTGGCATCGGAATTACGGTAGCTAACTCCGGTTCCGTCTCTTTCCGGGCAATCTCCTGATCAAAGTAGGCGAACAGGGGCTTATAAACAGCCAGCTCTTCCGGCACATCTGCCTTCGAAAAGAAGCTGCGCAGCATTCGCTCTTCCTGGGCGGATGTTTCGCCTTCAAAATACTTGTTCAGCAATTCCTCTATATTCATTGTTCTATTTGTTTAGCATTAAAAATTGTTCCCTTACTTTTTTACGGGCTCTGGATAAATTGACGCGGACGGATTCTATCTGAGTGCCCGTAATTTGAGCAATCTCGCTTAATTCGTATCCCTCTACATCTTTCATCCGGATAATACATTGCTGCAATGTGGGCAGCTGTTGAATAAGTCGGCCGATTATTGCAACAGCATCGTGCTGCTCGAGCAATTGTTCGGGGGTCACTGTGTCTGCAAGGATCGATTCGCTGTTTTCAGGCATTCTGTCCATACGTTTTGATCTTAGTTTGTCCAGACAAAGGTTCTTTACCACCTGAACCGATAATGCTTCCACACTCTGGTATCCATCCAGCCGATCGCGGATATACCACAGCTTCAGGAAAGCCTCCTGCACGATATCCTCGGCATCGGCTCCATCGTCAGTCAGCTTCACGGAATACTTTAGTAGTTTATCCCGAAGTGGCAATACGGTCGATTTGAATGTTTCCAGTTCCATTGTTTACTGATTAGACGCAGTAAAAGAAAAAACATAACATGAAGAGGTGATTTTTTCAAAAAAAAACCTTCCGGCAGTATATTCAGACTGGGGAAGGTTCATTTTTATCAGTTGAAGTGAGATTTTTCCCACGTATAAATACGAGGTTCTGTTTTGAGAAATGGGGCTACTTTCTCGCGTTCTTCTTTACCTAGGTATTGTGGTGTTGTAAAGGTAGCCTTCATCGTAAAATTGTCTTCGCTTAGCGAATACTGTATAAGCTGAATATCCAGCCAGGATGCTGCAAAAAGGAATTCATCACTTTTGCGGTCGGCATCCTCTTTGAAAAACCAGTCGGTTGTTGCCGGAGTATATAAATCGGTTGCATCAAGGCTTTTCCAGTCTGTTGTAAAGAATGCCACACGACTGTCGGCCGCCGGACCAAAAACCGTATTAACCACGCAGATGATATAGGTGTTATTTACAAGAGGAAGGCGCTTTATTTCCATAGTGCTGTTGTCCGTTACCTGTAATAAAAGATAATCGGTGGTGAGCTTCTTCAGAGTAGAATAACCCTCCATTGTATTTTTCAGTTTTGCCTCTTTTCCCGAATTATATAAATCGACCAGGTCCTTGCGCCAGGCATTCTCAAGCTGAGGAATATATTGATCGGGCATTGCGGTGAACAAAGAAGCCATCTCCTGCGCACGCAGAGCTGTTAATGCAAATATAAAACAACAGGCAAATAGTATTTTTTTCATTTATTGTTTATTTAGTCCCCAAATATAAGAATATCATTCCTAACAACACAAAGAAAAGATCGACAGCTTTGTTCTTTAAGTTTTTTTCATGGAAGAACAGCGCTCCGGCTGCAAATGTAACCAACACATTGCTTCTTCGTACCATAGAAACAATGGAAATCATGGAATCCGGAAAACTTAATGCATAGAAATAGACAAAATCGGCCACACAAAGAAATAGAGATATCAGTACGATATTCCAGCGCCAGGTAAAAGGTGTTGTTTGCTTCCTGCCGGGATACCAAAGAAATACAAGTACAAAAATCATCAAGATACATTGATAAAAATTATACCAGGATTGAACAGCCATGGGATCGATAAAGCTCATCAGGTATTTATCGTACAGACCACTCATAGATCCGGTAACTGCCGATAGTACCATGCAAAGGATCCATTTATTGTGTGTAAAACGAATCCCTTCTTTTTTGCCGGACGAAGAGAGCATATAAAAAGAGAAAATAGCTAGCGAAACGCCAATCCATTGATATACATTTAACCGCTCCTGAAAAATAAGTAATGCTCCTAATAAAGTCATTACCGGCTGAGTTGCTTTAATTGGACCGGTTAATGTGAGTGGCAGATGTTTGGTTGCAAAATAGGCAAAATGCCAGGATGCAAGCACGATAACCGCCTTTAGAATAATATAGCCATGTACATATAACGGAACCTTTGGTACGTAAAATAGTGTTCCCTCCAATAACTGAGGATTCCATGCCGAGATCACCACAAAAGGCAAAAAGACTATGCTACAAATTAAAGTATTGAAAAATAGCACTGGAATTACTGCATTCCCGTTAAGAGAAAGCTTCTTATTTATATCGTAACAGCCCAATAAAAAGGCAGAAACGAAGGCCAAGCCTAACCACATATCTTAGTTGTTTTTAATAAATAGTTCCTCCGGGTAGGTAACGTTCACCAAAAAAAGGGCATGTCCCGGTGCGGATGTCCCGGCTTTACAGCGGTCTTGTTGTTCAATTACATCCCGAAATCCCTGGATAGATAATTTGCCGCGTCCTACCTCAAGGAGCGTGCCTACAATTGCCCTTACCATGTTACGCAGAAAACGATCTGCCTGAATGGTGAATATCCAAACATCGCCATCCTGCTTCCATTCGGCTTGCATAATCTTGCAATTGTTTGTTTTCACATCGGTATGTAATTTGCTGAAACTGGTGAAATCTGTATACTTGAATAATTCCCTACAGGCCTCATTCATTTTTGCAAAATCGGGCTGCACCGGTAGTTTATATACAGTTTCGTGATTAAAGGGGTCTTTCTTATCGGTGATATAATAATTGTAGGTACGTGATGTGGCCGAAAAACGGGCATGTGCATCAGATACTACAGGAACAATATTGTATACGGCAATGTCTTTGGGCAACAGACGGTTCAATTTGCCGGCTAAATGAAAAAGATCGGTTATTTCTGTTTCCCAATCAAAATGGGCTACCATCAAACGGGCATGCACACCGGCATCTGTTCTTCCGGCACCTACCACAGGAACCGGTTTTCGAAGCAATATACCAAGTGCTTCTTCGAGACATTGTTGTACCGTTACTCCATTGGGTTGCACCTGCCATCCACAGTAATTCTTTCCGTTGTAACCTAAATAAATAAAATACCGATTCACGATTGATTGTCTGTTTATTTAAACGATGGTGCAAAGGTAGCAATTTCTTTTCCAAAAATAAGAAGGAGAGAATACCGTGTTACCGATACCCTCTCCTTTTCATATATGCTTTAGCAGAAACGTGTGACTATTTTGTTACAATTTTCAGCTTTGCTCCTTTCAGTCCCTTCGTGGTTGCTTCAAAGGTAATCTCTCCTGCTTTATCGCCGGATTGAACGATGGCAGTAAGCTGGCCGCTGAACAGCTTCATACGTGGATGATGGAACAACTCCAGACTTACACTGTTTCCGTTGGCTGCAGCACGATAAGATCCTGCACCTTTCACTTTAAATTCAATTTGATTGGTGGCATCCGGGATCAGGTTACCATCTTTATCTACCACTCTCACATTGATGAATGACAAGTCTTTTCCATTGGCCGACAATTCGCTGCGATCGGCCGACAGTTCAATACGATGAGGCTTTCCAGCAGTACGAATTTCCTTTTCGGCAACAGCTTTTCCGTTTTCATCGTATGCAACAACTTTTACCGTACCGGGTTCGTACTTCGTATCCATCCACATCAGACGATAGCGTTGCTGACGCTCGAATGCTTCCTGCGATTCTTTACTACCGGTGTTGTGTACTGTTTTGGTAAGGTCTTTGGTGCGTTTACCCTGACTCTTTCCATTGATGAACACCTCTGCAGAAGGATAGTTGGTATAAACGAAAATTGGCGTTACTTCTCCCTCACGTCCTTTCCAGTTCCAGTGAGGCAGGATATGCAACGTTTCTTCTTTAGAATTCCAATGACTGCGGTACAGGTAGTAACGGTCTTTTGGAATACCGGCAAGGTCTATAATACCAAATAAGCTGCTGTGACTTGGCCAGTTGGTATAATAAGGTGTTGGCTCACCCAAATAGTCGAAACCTGTCCATACAAATTCGCCAATGGCGTAAGGCAGGTCTTCGTGCTGGATAAAGTCGTCTTCCGGCAGGTTAGACCATCCGCAATGTTCAACATCGTAAGAAGAACTCTGGTGGTCGTCGTATGTCTTCATCGAGGCTCTTACTACCGGGAATTTATATACACCACGTGAGCTAACAGTTGAAGCGGTTTCGCTTCCCAATACAATCTGTTGCGGTAGTTTTTTATAAGCTTCCTGATACATATGAGGACGGTAGTTAAATCCGGCCACTTCCATTACTGCTGCAAAGTTATTGTTAAGTACATGTTGCGGCTGATCCATCCCCTGAGTTACTGGACGCGTAGGGTCTTCGCGGTGACAGATATCCTGAAGGAAACGGCCTATTTTAGAGCCGCCTTCAATTCCTTGCTCCGGTACTTCGTTTCCGATACACCACATAACCAGACTAGCGCTGTTGCGATAGTTATGCAGCAGATTCACCATATCTTTTTCGGCCCATTCATCAAACAGATGATTGTAACCGTTCTTTACCTTGGGGTGTTTCCATTCGTCGAATGATTCGGCCATCACCATCATCCCCATCTCGTCGCAGGCACGTACCAATTCGGGGGCAGGCATATTATGTGATGTACGGATCGCGTTACATCCCATATCTTTAAGAATACGGATTTGTCTGCGAATTGCGGCATCGTTTACGGCAGCTCCTAACGGTCCGAGATCGTGATGATTACAAACACCTTTAAATACAGTTCGCTTGCCATTCAGGAAAAACCCTTTGTCGGGGATTACCTCAATAGATCTGATTCCAAAAGTAGTTGTATATACATCTTTCTCAATATTCCCTTGATAAAGCTTTGACTCGGCAGTGTATAAAACCGGATTTTCTGTATCCCAGCACACTGGGTTTTCAACAACCAGTTCCTGGGTAAAAAGATCTTGGTCGTAAGACGAAAGAACTTTTTCCTGAGATGCAACTGTTCTTCCCTGCTCATCTTTCAATGCTGTCACCAGTCTGTATTGATCAGGTGCCGAGGCCGACGGGCGGACTAGTTTTGTCTTCACATTTACCTTCGCAAATTCTTTTGTAATAACTGGCGTAGTAATCTGCGTACCCCAGATAGGAATGTGGGCATCTTCTGTTACGATAACATGTACATTCCGGTAAATACCGGCTCCGGGATACCAACGTGAAGACTCTGGATAGTTTTCCAAACGAACGGCTATCGTATTTTTTTCTCCCGGGTTAAGAAATTCTGTTATATCAAAATGGAATGAATTATAGCCGTAAGGCCAGTAGCCTACCTTCTTTCCATTTATATAGACATTCGCATGGCTCATAGCTCCATCAAAAAGTATGGAAGCTTTTTTTCCTTTTGTAAACTGAGGAAGTTCAAAAGAAGTACGGTACCAGCCAACACCAACAAATGGAAGTCCGCCTGTACGGCCGGCATGTTCTAAGGCTTCCTTTTGACCATCCTGGGTTATGGCTACCTCTTGTTTATCATTTTGTGAACTGAAAGGACCGTAAATCGCCCAATCGTGAGGCACTGTAACAGTCTGCCACTTACTATCATCAAATTCGGGATTGATTGCCCCGGAATTATCTTCTCTGGTAAATTTCCAGTTCTTTTCAAGAAGAATTTCGGTCCGTACCTGTGCCATAGTTGCCGACAGAATACATAACCAACAAAATAATGCCAGATTAATTTTTCTCATGCTTGATACTGATTGTTTAAATATTAGTTTCTTGTTTCGCAACAAAAATAGCTAAATTTGCACCTTTAAACAAATTCATATAACAAAAAACACCATGTTTATCCAACTTGCTTTCGTTTTAACAGCTATAATACTAGGTGCAAGGCTCGGAGGTATCGGTCTTGGAATTCTGGGAGGACTCGGATTAGCGGTTCTTACTTTCGGATTCGGACTTGCCCCCACCTCACCCCCTATCGATGTGATGCTTATGATTGTTGCCGTTATTGCGGCGGCAGGTTGCATGCAGGCTGCCGGAGGACTTGATCTGATGGTAAAGCTTGCCGAAAAACTACTTCGGAAAAATCCTGCACAGATAACGATATTAAGTCCTATCGTAACCTATCTTTTTACATTCATTGCCGGCACCGGCCATGTGGCCTACTCGGTTTTGCCAGTGATCGCAGAAGTAGCGACTGAAACAAAAATACGTCCTGAACGTCCTCTCGGTATAGCAGTTATTGCATCACAACAGGCAATTACTGCAAGTCCGATATCTGCAGCCACCGTTGCCCTGCTAAGTATGTTATCTGGTTTTGATATTTCCTTATTTGACATACTGAAGATAACGGTGCCATGTACATTGGCTGGAATTCTTATTGGCGCTTTTTTTTCACTTCGCGTTGGGAAAGAGTTAATGGATGATCCTGAATTCAAAAGAAGAGTAAGTTTAGGCGAATTTGACGAGCGCAAACTTGAGTTGACTGATGTAAAAAACAGAACAAAAGCGGCTATCTCTGTTGGCATCTTTATTTTCTCAACCCTTTGTATCGTCCTTTTCGGATCATTTGAAAGTCTGCGACCCACATTCACCACCAATGGAGAAAGCATAACCCTGGGAATGAGTGCTATTATCGAAATCTGTATGCTATCTGCCGCCGCTCTAATTCTTCTGACTACTAAAACCGATGGGATTAAAGCAGCCCAAGGATCTGTTTTTATGGCTGGTATGCAAGCTGTAGTAGCTATTTTCGGTATTGCCTGGATGGGAGATACCTTTATTGCAGGAAATATGGCTGAATTAAGAGGTGCGATTGAGGGTGTTGTTACTCAAATGCCTTGGTTGTTCGGTTTTGCTTTGTTTATAATGTCCATCTTGCTTTACAGTCAGGCCGCAACCATCAGAGCCCTGCTTCCATTAGGTATAGCTTTGGGAATTTCGCCCTATATGCTTATTGCCTTATTTCCTGCAGTAAACGGATATTTCTTTGTACCCAATTACCCAACTGTTGTCGCAGCTATTAATTTTGATCGTACAGGTACCACACGTATTGGCAAATACGTACTAAACCACTCATTTATGATGCCGGGACTAATTGCCACAGGTGTGGCTGTTGGATTGGGATTACTGATGATTCAGCTATTTAATTAACGGGCTGTAATGTGAAAACAACCTTGCTTACGCTCGTGTTTAACATAACAACGATCCGCCTTTTGCAAATCCCTTAAAACCATAGCTAAAACCATTTTAAGATCTTCTTTCGGTATTGAGAGCATATCTGTTTCGTCTATTTTGACAAAACGGTTCCACGAAACATCGAAAGTAGTTCCGTATTGGTGAGCCGAATTTAGCGAAGAGTTTAAATTCCTTTTTCTAAGCTTTTTAATATCATCAACTGTACGAGTAATACTGGTTACCTTTATTTTATAAATTGAGGCATTATGATTAGTCAGTGAGTCCTGAAAATTACGTCCTATTTCCTCCAGAAGTTCGGCTGCCTCCGGGACAAGAAAAGGAATTGAGTGTGTGAGCTCTTCCACTTCGTAATAATCGTTGGTGGTTATTTCTTCCATTTTGCGTGAAGCATGTTCAGCTTCTTCTCTGGAAGAAACCGGCTCTATTCCTATTTTTAATGCAGAAGAAAGATGAAGATCGTTTAAATCATTAAAATCCCGGTTATAGCTTCCTTTAAACCAAATGCGTTTTAATTCGCCGCGTTTTTCGTTGCATGAATAGAAGATAGTTGTAAAAGAGATTGTTAAAAGCAATAGCAGAAGCTTATTATTTATTTTCATACTTATTATTTATATTACAGAAAAGGAGCTTGTTAAATGAAAAAGTTTTTGGCCTTCGGACAATTAACGCTCGTTTCATTTTTTAGTTTTTCAATGCAAATATAATAAAAACTAAAATTAATAAAAGGACCATAATATAAAAAGCAAATAAAAAGCGCGGATACAACAACTGATTGAGATTATTATTACTTTTGTAATTCCAAAAAACAGAAGATTAGAATAAACACTGAATGATTGAACGCATATATATTCTTGAGAGTGTAGATCCGGTCATTTTTTACGGAGTAAACAACTCAAACATGCAGCTGATTAAAACGCTGTTCCCCAAATTACGCATAGTTGCACGCGGAAATGTTATGAAAGTAATCGGAGACGAAGACGAATCCGAACTCTTCCTCAAGAAGATACGCGAAGTGGAAAAATACTGTGAAGAATATAATTCGTTGACTGAAGATATTATTCTTGATATCATTAAGGGCAATACACCTCCGGTCGTAAAGCAGGAGAACCTGATTATTCATGGGATGAATGGAAAGGCCATTGTTGCCCGCACCCCCAATCAACAACTTCTGGTGGAGGCTTTTCAAGAAAACGATCTTGTTTTCGCAACCGGACCTGCAGGCTCCGGCAAAACCTTCGTTGCAATTGCTCTTGCAGTCAAGGCTCTAAAAAACAAAGAGGTAAAAAAGATTATATTAAGCAGACCGGCTGTTGAGGCTGGAGAAAAGCTTGGATTCCTTCCCGGCGAGATGAAAGATAAATTGGATCCATATCTGCAACCTTTATATGATGCGCTTCAGGAAATGATTCCGGGAGCCAAGTTAAAGGAATATATGGAAAACAATATTATTCAGATTGCTCCTTTGGCATACATGCGCGGACGCACGCTCAATGATGCTGTAATTATTCTGGATGAAGCTCAAAACACAACAACTCACCAGATAAAAATGTTTCTTACAAGGCTAGGCATAAATGCCAAGATGATAGTTACCGGAGATATTACGCAGATTGACCTGCCTCCTACTGCTACATCTGGTCTTATACAAGCTATGAAAATCTTGAAAGGTGTTTCAGGTATTGGCAAAATTGAATTTAATAAAAAAGATATAGTAAGGCATAAACTCGTAAAACGGATTGTGGAGGCTTACGAAAAACACGATGCGAAACGAGCTGCCGAACGTGAAGAAAAAAGGCAATTTATAAACGAAGATTCTCAAAATAAATAAGGTTATGAAGAAGGCGTTAGTTAGAACAGATTTCAATTTCCCAGGACAGAAGAGTGTATATCATGGTAAAGTTCGTGATGTGTATAACATCAATGACGATTTGCTGGTAATGGTGGCAACCGACCGTATCTCGGCATTTGATGTGGTTTTACCGGAAGGTATTCCTTACAAAGGACAAGTCTTAAACCAGATTGCTTCCAAATTTCTGGATGCCACACAAGACATTGTTCCGAACTGGAAACAGGCAACACCAGATCCAATGGTAACCGTAGGCCTCATGTGTGAAGGATTCCGTGTAGAAATGGTGATACGTGGATACCTTACAGGTAGTGCATGGAGAGAATATAAGGCTGGCGCCCGTACGTTGTGTGGTGTAGCTTTACCAGAAGGCATGAAAGAAAATCAAAAATTCCCAACTCCGATTATTACTCCAACAACGAAAGCGGATGAAGGACATGATGAGAATATTTCGAGAGAAGAAATTATAGAACAAGGTCTTGTATCGAAAGAAGATTATGAGATGCTTGAAAAGTACACAATGGCTTTGTTCTTGCGTGGAACTGAAATGGCAGCAGAAAAAGGCCTTATCCTAGTTGACACAAAATATGAGTTTGGTAAAAAAGACGGTAAGATCTATCTGATTGACGAAATCCACACTCCGGACTCATCACGCTATTTTTATGCAGAAGGTTACGAAGAACGTTTCGAAAAAGGTGAAGAACAAAAGCAACTTTCAAAAGAATTTGTACGTCAGTGGTTAATCGCAAACGGCTTCCAAGGTAAAACCGGCCAGCAAGTTCCTTTGATGACTCCAGAATATTGCGATAGTGTATCGGAGCGTTATATTGAACTTTATGAAAATATTGTTGGCGAAAAATTTCAGAAAGCGGATACTGATAATCTGGTAAGCCGTATTGAAAAGAATGTTATGTCATATCTTCAGTCGAAATAATGGAATACGGTCCAGAAAAAATATTACCGTATAACAACGACGAACAAAAAAGTACACAGGTCCGGCGAATGTTTGATTCAATCGCCGGCACCTATGACTTGCTTAACCATGCATTGTCATTTGGTATCGATAAAGGTTGGCGAAAAAAAGGGATTAGTTTTCTAAAACCATATGCCCCGTCGGAAGTTCTGGATATAGCTACCGGAACAGGAGATCTGGCTATTTCGATTTATAAAATGTTAGCTCCAAACAAAATTATCGGAGCCGATATTTCGGAAGGGATGATGGATGTAGGAAGAAAGAAAGTAGCTGATTTAGGATTGTCGTCCACTATCCTTTTTGAACAACAGGATTGTTTGAATCTCTCCTATGAAGAAAATTCGTTCGATGCAATTACTGCTGCATTTGGTGTTCGTAATTTTGAAAATATTGAAAAAGGCATTTCGGAAATGTACAGAGTTCTTCGTCCCGGAGGTCATGTTATGATATTGGAGCTTTCAACTCCTGCGCATTTTCCCATGAAACAACTTTACAAAATTTACTCAAACACAGTTATTCCATTTATAGGTCGTTTTCTTTCAAAAGAAAAAACAGCTTATCACTATCTGCCTGCATCAATAAAAGTCGTTCCTCAAGGTAAGGAGATGACAGCCATTCTGACTAAATGTGGTTTTAAAGAGGCTAAATTCTGTACATTTACGTTTGGAATTTGTTCTATGTATACAGGAATCAAATAATATCATTATATCTCTTATGCAAAAATACGGTTTAATAGGCTACCCACTCAGCCATTCATTTTCTAAAGCTTACTTTAATCAAAAGTTTGAAATTGAAAAGATTGATGCTGAATATGTTAACTTTGAGATTCCAAATATCAAAGAATTTAAAAATGTTATAAAGGAAAACCCTGATTTGTGCGGTCTAAACGTTACTTTACCCTATAAAACGCAAATAATACCACTATTGGATGACATCGACGAAGATGCCAGACTAATTGGTGCTGTTAATGTGATAAAATTCAGTAAAGGTTTTTTTGGCAAAACCAAACTAAAGGGATACAATTCGGATATTATAGGATTCAAGAAGTCGATTGAGCCTTTATTGAATGACACCCATCGTAAAGCTTTGATCTTAGGAACCGGGGGTGCTTCGAAAGCCGTTTTCCAGGGGTTAAAACAAATGGGGGTCGGAGCCACATTCGTATCCAGGAAACCTCAGGATTTCTGTATTACCTATAACGAGATAACTCCCAAAACCATGGAAAAATACACCGTAATTATCAATACGACTCCTGTTGGAATGTTTCCGAACATAAATGAATGTCCTGATATTCCTTACGATTTAGTAACTCCCAATCATTTGCTTTACGATTTACTATACAATCCCGACGAAACTCTTTTTATGAAAAAAGGTAAAGAACAGGGAGCTGTAGTAAAAAACGGTTTAGAGATGTTACTTGTTCAGGCCTTTGCTGCCTGGGAAATATGGCAAAAATAAATTAAACTACTCGCTTCGGGTCAACACAAATTCTTGTGTTACAAAAAAATGAATTTTAAATGATTCATTTTTTTTTGTGCGCCTTTCTGTTGCTAAAAACACTCCTTCATTCGAATATTGGAACGGATGAATTTGAAGATGTTCCTTAAAATCCACATCCGATTGCCCTATCATCTTGAAAAGAGTTTCTTTAGCGCTCCAATAAACAAGTAAATGTTCTGTTTCATAATGCGCATCAATTTGAGAGTCTTCGGAAGCCGACATAAAACGGGTACGGATCTTTTTAACCCGATCTGACATATATTCAATATCTATACCTGCAGCAGGGTTATCAGACAAAATCACTGCAGCAAACCCTTTTGTATGAGAGATACTAATCCTTTTGGATAAGCCAACCAAGAACGGAGCTCCGGCATCGGTATAGGAAATATCAGGTTCAAATCCAAGTAATCGTTTAACAAGAACTCTTGAGGCCAACCATTCGCGCTTTCTAGCTTCAGTCATCGTATCTGTAACAAATGAATAATAGGGTTGCTTATTTTCCAATAACTTCAACAACTCATCTGAAGACTCTTCAATCTTCCATATTCCCCAAAGAGGCAAGCTATGTTCTACAAGCAACGGCATTTTTTATTCATTTAAATTTTTGAACGAAAAGCTATTCTATTCCGTCAACAGGGTATATTTCACTTTTAAAATTCGACGATTATCAGCCTCTAATACCTGAAAACGGTATTGTTTATAGTCGATAATCTCTCTTCGCTCCGGCAGGTCACCTTTTATTTCGAGAAGTAATCCGGCTAAGGTTTCAACTTCTTCGGTAAGAGAACCAAATTCATCCTCATTTACATTCACCACCCTGAAAAAATCAGACAGTTGAATTTTAGCCTCAAAAATATAACTGCCGTCCGATAACAATGAATACTGTTTTTCTTCCTCATCATATTCGTCAGATATATCACCGACAATCTCTTCAAGAATATCTTCCATTGTTACCAAACCGGAAGTTCCCCCAAACTCATCAACAACAATGGCCATGTGAATTTTATTGGTACGGAACTCCTCCAGTAAATCATCTATTTTTTTTGTTTCAGGCACAAAATAAGCGGGGCGAATAAGGCTTTGCCAACGAAAAGCAGCTGGTTTATCCAGGTAAGGCAAAAGATCTTTTATGTATAGAATTCCCCTTATATTATCTTCTGTTCCAGAAAAAACCGGAATGCGGGAATAGCCGGTTTTAATAATTGAATCTATTACAAAACGAAAATCCGCTTTAATCTCTATGTCCTCCATATCAAGCCTTGAGGTCATAATCTCTTTGGCAGTTTTGCTATAAAACTTTATTATATCGGCAAGCATCTCTTTTTCTTCTGGTATTTCACTCGAAGTTAACTCCAATGCCATAGATAAATCATCAACAGAAAGCTCGTTTCTCTTCTTTGCCAACATCTTATTAATCATATCTGTTGAAGATACAAGTATTTTAGCAACAGGCCTGATTACTTTTACTGCAGCACTCAATGCCGGAGCAGATTTTCTTACAAACCGTAACGAATTCTTTGATGCGTATATTCGAGGTATAATTTCGCCGAAAAGCAGGAGTAAAAAAGTAATTACTGCGATCTGAACGACTATCGACCCTCCAGAAATATATGGCAAAGCAAAAATAGAATTCAGTCCATATGCACAAAGCATTACAACAGTTACGTTTACAAGGTTGTTCAGGACTAAAATCGTCGCTAACAAATAGGCCGGATTCTTAAGAAAATGTTGGATCGTATTATCTGATGAATGCTCTCCTTTGCGTATTGTATTTAAGTCATCCTGTTCCAAAGAAAAAAAAGCAATCTCCGAAGCAGATATAAAAGCAGATATAAACAAAAGAAATAATGCCAATACTAAAGCTACAACAGGCCCTGTAGCAAGGGTATGCATACCTATTTCATTAAAAAATTCCGATAAAAAATAATCAGAGTCCAAGTGGATATATTTTAGTTAAACAATAAAGGCAGTTTCAAAAGTTTACAATGTTTTAAAACTGCCTTACAAAAATACGATATTATTAGAATGGTAAATCATCCTCACTATTATTTCCTTCCAGAGAAGGATTCTGTTGAGCCATTGGTTGCGAATATGCAGTTGATGGTTGATTCTGCATTGGCTGCTGAGCAGTTGTAGCTGCCGGTTGAGTACCACTTTCGGCAGGACGACCCGAGCTGAAAAACTCTACTCTGTCCGCATGAATCTCTGTCAGATATCGTTTTATTCCATTTTGATCATCATAAGTACGGGTACGTATCTTCCCTTCAACATAAACCATTGACCCCTTCTTCACCCACTTTTCAACAAACTGGACCTGATCTCTACGAACCACAATATTATGCCACTCTGTACGCTCCGGTACAACCGTTCCGTTTGACAAAGTGTATCCTCTTTCTGATGTAGCCATCGGAAAATTGGCAACTGCACTACCGCTATCAAAATATCTTACATCCGGATCCTTACCAACGTTTCCGATTAATATTACTTTATTCAAAGACATAAGCTTCTATTTATTAATTAGTACACAAAGAAAATAATTTTTGCTCAATTTGCAAAGCTTTCAGCCAGTTTATCAAAATAAATATGAGTCAATCTTGAAATTGCATAATTATCCAATTCTGATGAATTTATTTCGATAAACTTATCCAATGCAGAATCTTTGTTTGAGATTCGGACTTTATAAAAATTGGCATAAATAACCTGATGCGATAATACATGTTTTTTTTCATTTAACACTAACATAATATCAAGAGGCGTTTGAAAACCAAATATGGCTTTAAAGTCCGGTAGACTGCTTAATTCAGTAAAATTGACAGATTGTCCGGTTTCAATCAAGGGAAACTCATATAAACCTTTCCATATGTCACTTTTATCACGTCTGCTTAAGAATGTCCGATCGTTCCATTCAATATGAAAATAGTTGAAGTAACGATTTCTACTTTTCGTTTTATGTTGTTTAACGGGATAATCCAGTACATTTCCTCCAGCAAAGGCAAGACATTTATGCTGAAATGGGCACGACGTACAGGATGGAGCCTGAGGGGTACAAACCAATGCACCAAAATCCATCACCGCCTGGTTGTGCATCGACGCGTTAGATGGATTAATCAACATATTTGCCAATTCATAGAATTCTTTCTTTCCCTTGCCGGTATCAATTGGAGTATCTAAAGCAAATAGCCTTGAGAAAACCCTGTAAACATTTCCATCAACAACCGGATATGGCATATTCCATGCAAAAGAGGCAATAGCAGCTGCGGTATACTCTCCAATACCTTTGAGGGACAAGATTGTCTCATAGGATGAGGGGAAAATCCCGCCACAGTGTAACATAATATATTGGGCACTGGCATGCAAATTACGTGCTCTGCTGTAATAACCGAGTCCTTGCCAATACTTCAGAACCTCTTCTTCGGAAGCTGCAGCTAAAGCATCAACAGTTGGAAAACGGTCAATAAACCTATAATAGTAATCTAATCCCTGAACAACCCGGGTCTGCTGGAGAATAATTTCTGAGATCCAGATTTTATATGGATCCGTTGTTTGTCGCCAGGGCAAATCTCTTTGGTTTTCTTTATACCAATCTACAAGCATCGTGCTTATTTCTATATCTTTATCAGTTTGTTTCATACAATAAATTCAATATGTAAACCCTTCCAATTTATCAATGGGCAACGCAAACTTACAGATATAAAATGGATTGCGATAAATCTTTTTTCTAAAAAATAGAGATACAATGCTTTTTAGGTTCAATAAAAAGCTATATATTTGCATTCCAAAAAATTAATAGGTCAAAACATTTAATTAATTTATAGACATGACTAAAGCGGATATTGTTAGCGAGATTTCTAAAAATACCGGTATTGACAAAGCAACGGTATTAGCAAGCGTTGAATCTTTTATGGATATCGTAAAGAATTCTCTATCACAAGGAGACAATGTATACTTAAGAGGATTTGGAAGTTTCGTAATCAAGAAAAGAGCTCAAAAAACAGCTCGTAATATTTCCAAAAACACGACAATCATTATTCCGGAACATAATATTCCGTCGTTTAAACCAGCAAAAACATTCCTGAACGAAGTTAAGTAAAAAAATAATTATTATACGTTTAATTAAAATTTAAAAGCGATGCCAAGCGGAAAGAAAAGAAAGAGACATAAGATGTCTACGCACAAGCGCAAAAAGAGACTGAAAAAGAATAGACATAAGAAAAAATAAGTCTAGGTAAAGTAACTCTAAAGAACAAACTTAATTGTGACCTTTTAAGTTTGTTCTTTGCGTATTTAAGAAGGTCTAATTAAAAAAAATCCTCTTTATTGTGATTAGTGAATTAGTAGTAGATGTACAGCCAAAAGAGGTATCAATAGCCATACTGGAGGATAAGAATCTGGTTGAGCTTCAGAAAGAAGCCAGAAACTTATCGTATGCAGTAGGTGATATCTATCTGGGAAAAGTAAAGAAGCTTATGCCCGGGCTGAATGCTGCATTCATTGATGTAGGGTATAAAAAGGATGCATTTCTTCACTATCTGGACTTAGGTCCAAATTTTAACACCCAACAAAAATTTCTTAAGCAAGCTTTAAGCGACCAAAAGAAATTACCTGTCTTTTCAAAAATACAGATTCTTCCGGAGATTGAAAAAGAAGGAAGTATCAGTGATGTGTTGAAAGTTGGACAGGAGGTGTTAGTTCAAATTGCAAAAGAACCGATATCAACAAAAGGGCCACGTCTTACATCCGAACTGTCTTTTGCAGGAAGATATATAGTACTGATCCCATTTTCTGATAAGGTTTCCGTTTCACAAAAAATAAAATCAAGCGAAGAAAGAGCTCGTTTACGTCAGCTTATCCAAAGCATTAAGCCTAAAAACTTTAGTGTAATTGTTCGTACTTCTTCGGAAGGAAAACGCGTAGCCGAACTTGATCATGAGTTAAAGACATTATTGAAACGATGGGAAGATAATATTGTAAAAGTACCTAAAGCTAAAGCTCCTTCTATTGTTTACGAAGAAACAGGAAGAACAGTAGCGCTACTTCGTGATATATTCAATCCATCATTTCAACACATTTATGTAAATGATACGGACTTTTATAATAGTGTAAAAGATTATGTTAGTTTAATTGCTCCGGGAAGATCTGATATCGTACAGTTATATACGGGCGAGCTTCCCATTTTTGATAATTTTGCAATAACCAAACAGATCAAATCGCTATTTGGACGTACTGTTACATATAAAAGTGGAGCGTACCTTATTATTGAGCATACCGAAGCGATGCACGTTATTGACGTAAATAGCGGCAACCGATCCAAGGGAAGCGATGCACAGGAAAAAACAGCTATTGATGTTAATATTTCTGCCGCAGATGAAATAGCCCGCCAACTTCGCCTCCGCGATATGGGCGGAATCATTGTAATCGACTTCATAGACATGACAGAATCTGCCAACAGGCAAAAACTGTTCGAACATATGAACAAGGCAATGTCTAGCGATCGTGCAAAACACAATATACTGCCCTTAAGTAAATTCGGTCTTATGCAAATAACCCGTCAGCGGGTCCGTCCGGCTATGGACGTTGAAACAACAGAGTCGTGTCCAACGTGTTTTGGAACAGGCACAGTAAAACCTTCCATTTTATTTACGGAAAGTCTGGAAGGAAAAATAGATTGTTTGGTAAACAAACACAATGTGAAGAAATTTGTTCTGCACGTACATCCCTATGTTGCAGCATTTATTAACAAGGGAATATTCCCTTTAAGTTGGAGGTGGAAAATGAAGTACACCTATGGTCTTAAAGTCATTCCAAATCAAAGCCTCGCTTTTATGGAATACAAATTTATCGATCCGGATAAAAACGAATTGGATATGCTAGAAGAAAAAGAGATCAAATAACGATAAGACCCTCTGTGGAAGTTGCCACAGAGGGTCTTTCTTTTAATAATAAGCAGAAAGCAAAGCTGACTAAATGACATAAGTTCTGACAGATTCTTATTAGGTTTTGTAAAAGTTTAGATTTTGGCATAGCATTTGTTATTGAATAGTTGTTCCATCCTCCTACAAGATGGTGGATAGATAAAGAATAAACAATTAATAATAAAATAAGAATCATGGGAAAGATTATTGGTATTGACTTAGGAACAACCAACTCATGTGTTGCCGTTCTTGAAGGTAACGAACCGGTTGTTATTACTAACAGCGAAGGTAAAAGAACTACACCTTCAATTGTTGCATTTGTAGAAGGTGGCGAACGTAAGGTGGGTGATCCAGCAAAACGTCAGGCCATTACAAACTCTGAAAAGACAATATTCTCAATTAAGCGTTTCATGGGAGAAACGTTTGATCAGGTACAGAAAGAAATCTCACGCGTTTCATATAAAGTTGTACGTGGCGATAACAACACTCCCCGTGTTGATATAGACGGTCGTCTGTATACTCCACAGGAGATTTCGGCTATGGTACTTCAAAAAATGAAGAAAACTGCCGAAGATTACCTTGGACAAGAGGTAACAGATGCCGTTATTACAGTTCCTGCCTACTTCAGCGAGTCTCAACGTCAGGCTACTAAAGAAGCAGGAGAGATTGCAGGACTTAATGTTCGTCGTATCGTAAACGAACCAACTGCAGCATCTTTGGCATATGGTCTGGATAAGACATCTAAGGATATGAAAATTGCAGTGTTTGACCTTGGTGGAGGAACATTTGATATTTCCATTCTGGAACTTGGAGACGGTGTATTTGAAGTAAAATCAACCAATGGTGATACACACCTTGGAGGAGATGATTTCGACCATGTTATTATCGATTGGCTGGCTCAGGAATTTATTAATGAAGAGGGCATCGATCTTCGTAAAGACCCAATGGCTTTACAAAGATTGAAAGAAGCTGCCGAAAAAGCTAAAATCGAGCTTTCAAGCACAACCAGCACCGAAATTAATTTGCCTTACATTATGCCGGTAAACGGTGTGCCAAAACACTTGGTAAAAACATTGAGCCGTGCTAAATTTGAACAATTGGCAGATAAACTGATCCAGGCATGTGTTGAACCTTGTCGTAAAGCATTAAGTGATGCCAATTTATCAACTTCAGATATTGATGAGGTAATTTTGGTAGGTGGTTCAACCCGTATTCCTGCTATCCAGTCTATTGTTGAGAAGTTCTTTGGCAAAGCTCCGTCAAAAGGAGTTAATCCGGATGAAGTAGTCGCTGTTGGTGCTGCAATTCAAGGAGGTGTTCTTTCCGGAGAAGTGAAAGATATTCTTTTGCTTGATGTTACTCCTCTTTCTTTAGGTATCGAAACAATGGGTGGTGTTATGACGAAATTAATTGAGGCAAACACTACGATTCCAACAAAGAAATCGGAAACATTTACAACAGCAGTAGACAATCAGCCTTCGGTTGAAATCCATGTTCTTCAAGGAGAACGCTCGTTAGCGAAAGATAATAAATCTATCGGTAGATTCAATCTGGACGGTATTCCATCTGCTCAACGTGGTGTTCCGCAGATTGAAGTAACATTTGACATCGACGCAAACGGTATTTTGAATGTTTCGGCTAAAGACAAAGCTACAGGCAAGGCGCAGAGTATCCGCATCGAAGCGTCAAGTGGCCTGAACGATGACGAAATCAAACGTATGAAAGATGAAGCCGCTGCAAATGCAGAAGCTGATAAGAAAGAAAAAGAACGTATCGACAAACTGAATCATGCAGACAGTTTGATTTTCAATACTGAGAAGCAGCTGAAAGAGTTTGGAGATAAGCTTCCGGCCGATAAGAAAGGTCCGATCGAAGCAGCTCTTGCTAAATTGAAAGAGGCCCACAAAGCTCAGGACTTAGCTGCAATTGATTCTGCCACAACAGAATTAAACAATGTATTCCAGGCTGCCAGTCAAGAGATGTACAATGCTCAGAATGCACAGCAAGGCGGTGCACAACCGGGACCTGACTTCAATCAGCAAGCCGGCGGAAGCCAAAGCAACAAACAAGACGGAGGTGTAACTGATGTCGACTTTGAAGAAGTGAAGTAATCAGATATTACAATAAAAAAAGGCGCTCTAATATGTTAGAGCGCCTTTTTTATTTTCTTCCGGATGGTTAATCTTTCAGGGAAGTATCGTAAAAGTGTCTGCATCTTTCCATGCAGGGAATTTTGTACGCAGTTCTGTAACTTCATCCATCGACAGGGTTACAGTGCGGGTAACCTCTTCCCGTTTACCGGCATCGGCTATTTTTTTGCCTTTGGGTGAGATAATAAGGGAGTCGCCCCGATAAGTAAAACCTTTTCCATCTATACCAACGCGGTTTACACCGCAAACATAAGCCATATTTTCGATGGCTCTTGCCTGCAACAATAGCTTCCAGACCTTCTTACGGGCTTCGGGCCAGTTAGCACAATATACAAGCAAATCATACTCATTATTCACATTACGGCTCCATACCGGGAAACGTAAATCATAGCAAACCAGAAGACAGATATTCCATCCCTTATAAGAAACAATCAATCGCTTGTTACCTGGTGTAAAATGGAGATCCTCCTGTCCCATTTGAAACAGATGTCTTTTATCGTAAAAACTGGCTTCACCCTCGGGGGTAATAAAAAAGGCGCGGTTATAAAACTTTCCGTTTTCCTTAGCTATAAAACTTCCTGCAATTGCCATCTGATAGTTGGATGCCCACTTTTTCACCGTGACAACAGTAACACCATCTGCATCATCAGCCAATTCTTCCACGTTCATAGAGAAACCCGTAGTAAAGGTCTCCGGTAAAACAGCTAAATCTGTTTTGCCGCTAATACGGCGCAGCAACTCTCCATAGTACCCAAGGTTTTCGTTCAAATCTTCCCAAATAATATGGGTTTGAATCATACTTACTCGTAAATTTTCTGCCATATCGGTAATAATTAATTTAAGGTTAACAAGCTAACGTATCTTTTATTCAACGAAATTCTCAGCATTTTTGCCTTGAACACCTTTATAATAAGAACGTATGGTTTCAATATCTTTTTCAAAATCACCTGTAGGATAAAAAATAGCTTTCACCCCAGCCTCTTTCTTCCCATAGTCAAGATAAGCTAATACAATGGGAACATTTGCTTTCAGAGCTATAAAATAAAATCCCTTTTTCCATTCTGTAACCTTTTTACGGGTTCCTTCGGGCGTTATTCCCAAATGAAAAGAATCCCGTTTTGCAAACTCCTCCACCATTTGGTCTGTTACCGATGTTCGCTTGTCGCGGTCGACCGGCACACCGCCCAACCAACTGAAAAACAAATTAAAAGGAAAAAAAAACCAATCTTTTTTAATCAGGAAGCCTGCGTCACGGTCAAGAGCCGAATAAAACAGCTTACCTACTATAAAATCCCAATTACTGGTATGAGGAGCTACGCACACTACGCATTTGGGAACATCCTCACCAACCGGTCCCAGCTTCCAACCCGCTAAATTAAGCAGAAATTTACTTAGTAAGACTCTCATTTACTTTTTTGCTCAGTTCTGCAATTTCTGTACCGATACTATTAATTTCCGCCTGCAAATCTGCGATCAGCTTTGAATAATACTCCTTAACCCGTTTTTTATTCTCTTTGGCATCCGGACGATTTGCTCTTTTTGCAAATTCATCCTGCATATCGAGGATCCTAGTCATCAACACCTCTGCCTTATCCTGGTCTGTAGCAGGGATAAACAACTTGCATATCAACACTTCTGTAAATAAATCACCGGCTATATAACCAATGTTTTTCTTTAATAATCTTTTACTTGCCATATCTGGAAAACTTTTAAATGATAAAAATCAATTATTCAATGACAAAGCTACAAAAACCTTGTTAATAATAATTCAATATGAAGAGAAAATCTCAAAATACATTATCTTTGCGTTTACAATATAACAGATTACAAAAAATCTTACATGAGTACACCTACAACTACGCCAACCTATTTATTTGAAAGCAGCTGGGAAGTCTGCAACAAAGTTGGCGGAATATATACCGTTTTATCCACTAAAGCATTTAGCCTCAAAAAAATCTTCGACGACAAAGCCATATTTATCGGTCCCGATATATGGGAACAAGAACCGGCTGTCGATTTCATTGAAGATAAGAACCTTTTTGCCGAATGGAAAGAATATGCCCTGACGAACGAGCAACTCAAAGTCAGAATCGGAAGATGGAATGTCCCGGGCAATCCTCCTGTAATTTTAGTAGACTTCAAGCCATTTTTTGGCGATAAAGATTCTCTGTTTTTCTCCATGTGGGAATCGTTCAACGTAAATTCATTGAATGCCTACGGAGACTACGACGAATCCTGCATATTTGCCTATGCCGTAGGAAAAGTTATAGAGAGCTTCTACTCCTACTACAAACTTGAGAATCAAAGCGTGGTAGCCCATTTCAATGAATGGATGTTAGGTATGGGTGCGCTGTATCTGCAAAAACAGATACCCGAGATAGCAACCATCTTCACAACTCATGCTACTTCGATTGGCAGGTCGATTGCCGGCAACAACAAAGCACTTTATGCTTACATGGACGGCTATAATGGCGATCAGATGGCTTACGAGCTGAATATGGAGGCAAAACATTCCTTAGAAAAACAAACAGCACTTCACGTTGACTGTTTTACCACCGTAAGCGACATTACGGCGGTTGAATGTAAGAAGTTGCTTGATAAAGAACCGGATGTAGTTACACCAAACGGGTTCGAACTGAACTTTGTTCCGGAAGGAGATCAATACAGTGCTAAAAGAAAACAAGCAAGGGCACAACTAATCCGAATCGCCGAAAAACTTATTGGATCTGAAGTGTCGGAAAATGCGATATTGGTTTCCACCAGCGGCAGGTATGAATACAGAAACAAAGGGCTGGATATATTTATCGATGCAATGGGCCATATCCGTACATCGGGCGAATTACAGCGCGAAATAATTGCCTTTATTATGGTTCCCGGACATGTTTACGATGCACGAGCCGACTTGAAAGAGATCTTGAAACAGGATTATGAAACCAAGAATCCTCTGCAGGCTCCCTTTGTTACACACTGGCTTTATGACATGGAGCACGACAAAATTATCAGTCATATTCGTCAGGCCGGATTTACAAATAATTCGTCGGATAAAATTAAGATTATTTTCGTACCCTGTTATCTTTCGGGAAGCGATGGTATCTTTAATACTCCATATTATGATTTATTAATCGGCATGGACGCAACCGTATACCCCTCTTACTACGAACCTTGGGGATACACACCGATGGAAAGTATTGCATTTGGCATTCCGACCATCACGACTAACCTCGCCGGATTTGGTCTGTGGGCTAAGCATTTTGTATCCGGCAATTCACTTTCCGAAGGAGTGATGGTACTGGAACGTACCGACTTCAATTATTTTGAAGTAACAGACTCTATAGCCGAGGCTATTCTTGAGCTATCACGTAAAAATAAGAGCGAAAGAACCGAAATCCATAAACATTGTTTTGCCCTTTCAAGAGAGGCAACATGGAGCAAGTTTATACTGCATTACCAGGAATCTTTTCATAAAGCACTGGTTAACAAGGATAAAAGAATTGCTAAAAGTATGGTAAGTATTTAACTTAGAATCTTATCTTTGTAGCTGGTTTATATAAGGTAATGAATATAAAATCAATTTCTCGAAACAATTAAAAATTCTCAATAATGAAAATCAAAGCAAACAATGCAAACTCTCCTGTATGGAAAGATGTACACGCACATTCTGTGCTTCCTGCGAAGCTAGAACCTCTTCGTGAGATTGCATACAATCTTTGGTGGGTTTGGAACTCAGACGCTACAAAACTTTTCAACAAAATAGACAGCGACCTTTGGAAAAAAACTGAAGGAAATCCTGTACTCTTGTTACAAACGATATCCTACAACAGGATGGAAGAAATTATGGCCGACAAGGAGTTTATGGATGAAATGAACAAGGTTTATGCCAAGTTTCAGTCATACATGGAAGAAAAGCCAAAACTCACCAAGCCCTCTGTAGCCTATTTCAGCATGGAGTATGGACTTGCAAATGTGCTTAAGATTTACTCGGGAGGACTGGGTGTTTTGGCTGGCGACTATCTGAAGGAGGCAAGCGACAGCAATATTGACATGGCTGCGGTGGGCTTTCTGTATCGTTACGGATATTTCAACCAATCCCTTTCCATGGACGGTCAGCAGATCGCTAATTACGAACCTCAGGATTTCAGCACCTTGCCAATCACGTTGATTACAGACGAACACAACAAACCTGTAATCCTTGAAATACCCTATCCCGGCAGAATTGTCTATTCTCAAATCTGGCAAGTCAAAGTAGGTCGTGTTCCTTTATATCTTATGGATACAGACATCCAGGAAAACAGCGAATGGGACCGCTCCATTACCCACCAGCTATATGGCGGCGACTGGGAAAACCGCATGAAACAGGAATATCTTCTGGGTATAGGCGGTATAATGATGTTGAATAAACTGGGAATTAAAAAGCAGATATATCATTGCAACGAAGGCCATGCTGCTCTGATTAATGCTCAACGCCTGGTAGATTACATCCAACAGGAAAACCTATCTTTCAATCAAGCTCTGGAAGTGGTGAGAGCCTCTTCGCTATACACGGTACACACTCCGGTTCCTGCAGGACACGATTATTTCGAGGAAGACCTTTTTGGACGATATATGGGAGAATTTCCGGCTAAATTAGGCATCAGCTGGCAGGAATTCATTGATATGGGACGGGAAAACCCCGGAACTCATGAGAAATTCTCTATGAGTGTATTTGCCCTCAATACCTGTCAGGAGGCCAACGGTGTTAGCTGGCTTCATGGTAAAGTGTCGCAAAAGATGTTTGCTCCGATCTGGAAAGGATACTTCCCGGACGAATTACATGTTAGTTGGGTAACCAATGGCGTTCACATGCCAACATGGGCAACTTCGGAATGGAAGCAATTCTACGCAAAGAACTTTGACAAGAATTTCTTTAATGACCAGTCTAATAAGGAAATCTGGAGTGCAATACAACAAGTTCCCGACGAAGAGATATGGAACATCCGTAAAACGATGAAGAATAAGCTGATCGACTATATACGTGTTCAGTTCAAAGAAAATTGGCTTAAAAATCAGGGAGATCCATCACAGGTTGTAAGTATTTTGGATAAAATCAATCCAAATGCCTTACTGATCGGATTCGGCAGACGATTTGCCACTTACAAACGTGCCCATCTGTTATTTACAGATCTTGACAGGCTCTCTAAGATTTTAAACAACGAGAAGTGCCCTATCCAGTTTATTTATACAGGAAAAGCACATCCGGCAGACGGTGGCGGACAGGGATTAATCAAACATATTGTTGAAATTTCCCGTCGTCCTGAATTCCTGGGCAAAATTATATTTCTTGAAAACTACGACATGCGCTTAGCCCGTCGTTTAATTTCGGGAGTAGACGTTTGGTTAAATACACCTACCAGACCATTGGAAGCATCGGGCACATCCGGCGAAAAAGCCGAAATGAACGGAGTATTGAACTTCTCTGTTTTAGATGGCTGGTGGTACGAAGGATACAGGGAAGGTGCCGGTTGGGCGCTTACCGACAAACGGACATACGAGAATCAGCAATACCAGGATCAGCTGGATGCAACAACTATCTATTCCATTCTTGAAAATGAGATTATCCCCACCTATTTTGCAAAAAACAGTAAAGGATATTCACCTGAATGGATACAATACATTAAGAATTCGATCGCTCAAATCGCTCCAGACTACACAATGAAACGTATGTTGGACGATTATATTGAAAGATTCTATAACAAACTGGCAACACGGTCTCAAAACCTGCACGATAACAACTATGCGAAAGCAAAAGAAATTGCGGCATGGAAAGAAGAGGTTGATGCACATTGGGATAGCTTTGTGGTTGAATCGATAAATTACAGCAAAGACCTTCAGACGAGCGGACCTGTATTAGGAAAAGAATTAAAGTTTAACATTGTAATTGATAGAAAAGAACTTCAGGGAATGCTGGGAGTTGAACTAGTCGTTGCAAAAGAGAAGACAGAGACCAAAGAACTTTCTTTATTGAAAACACATCCGTTTAAACTGATGAAGGAAGAAGGGTCCAAACTTTATTTCGATCTTAATATTGTACCAAGTATTTCGGGGTCTGTTAAATTGGCTCTCAGAGTATTCCCTGTAAACAAAGACCTGCCTCACCGTATGGATTTTGCATACTTGAAATGGATTCAGATTTAATATACCAATTACATACAAAAAAGAGGGTGTGTCAAAATGAGGGCACTGAAAAAGTAGCTTTCCCTCTTTTTAACAAAAACAGAACGGTATAAATCTGACCTAAAGTTGGATTTATGCCGTTTTATTTTGTATCTTAGAGTCATAAAAGAAGAATGACTATGCTCGCACAACAAGACCGTCTGGCTTTCAGTAACCACTTAGATCTTTACGATCTGATTATTCCTCAGGATAATCTTCTTCGTCGGATCAACATGCTGATTGACTTTACATTTGTTTACAAAGAATTAGTGTCCAAGTATAGTTTGGAAAATGGGCGCACAGCGGAAAGTCCAGTTCGTATGTTCAAATATCTTTTATTAAAAACCGTCTACGACCTTTCTGATGTTGACGTAGTGGAACGTTCCCGGTATGATATGTCTTTCAAATACTTTTTGGGTATGGTTCCAGAGGATGATGTAATAGATCCCAGTTCGCTATGTAAATTTCGTAAACTCCGGCTTAAGGACATGGATCTCTTGAATCTACTTATCGAAAAAACGGTTATCTTAGCCATTGAGAAGGGTATTATAAAATCAGCCTCCATCATAGTGGATGCCACGCATACAGGTTCCCGTTCCAATCCCCATTCCCCAATAGAAGTATTAAAGTTGCGTTCTAAACAGTTACGTAAATCCCTTTATGAAACAGATGAAACAATCAAAAACTCATTGCCAGCAAAGAATGAAGATGATATGTTGGAACACGAACTCACCTACACACAATCATTGATTGACAGTCTGAAAGACAAGGTTACTCTGGTGTGCTTGCCTAAAGTAAAAGAAAAACTGAACCTGCTTAAAGAGACCTTGGAAGATATAGCCGATCATTATACCGTTTCTCAAGACCAGGATGCCCGTATCGGTCACAAATCAGAAGACAGCTCTTTCTTTGGATATAAAACCCATATTGCCATGAGTGAAGAGCGTATTATAACGGCAGCAGTGATAACTTCCGGAGAAAAGGGCGATGGTCTTCAGCTTCCAGCATTAGTGGAACAAAGCCGTGCTAACGGGATGAATATAGAAACAGTTATAGGTGATGCGGCTTATTCAGGGAAAGATAATCTGGAAAAAGCCAAAGACGAGCATTTTGAGCTGGTCTCTAAGTTGAATCCCTCTATTAGTCAGGGATGCCGCAGAGAAGAGGACAAATTTGATTATAATAAAGATGCAGGGATGTTTGTATGCCCCGCAGGACATATGGCAATACGCAGAGCTAAACATGGTAAAAAGAATGGTGCCTGGAATCAAGCTTATGCTTATTATTTTGATATAGAAAAATGCAAAGTCTGTGCAAGAAGAGAAGGTTGTTATAAGCCTGGCGCAAAATCAAAAACCTATTCCGTACCAATAAAGACGGATGAGCAGAAAGCCCAAATAGATTTCCAGCAGACCGAACGATTTAAAGAGAAAGCCAAAGAGCGTTATAAGATAGAAGCGAAAAACGCAGAACTCAAACAAGTATACGGATATGACAGGGCACAGTCATATGGATTGTCATGTATGCAGATGCAGGGGGCAATGGCTATCTTCGCCGCAAATCTGAAAAGAATATTGAAATTACTCTAAGAGGAGTCAGTTATGCCTCCGATCGTTGAGAAAATGAGGTGTTGAAGGCTCTATTCACTATAAAAAGCTATTTCATCAAAAAGGTTGCAAGAAAACGGATTGTCCACCCGAATCTTGCAACCTTGATTTTTTAGACCTAATAAAAAAGGATATTCGTAAAAAAGCTACTTTTTCAGTGCCCTCGTCAAAATAGGCACACCCTCTTTTTATGCACAAAGGTCGAACTTTCCCAAGCTCGGCCTTTGCTATTTCCTAGAGTTTTTGTAACTTTAGGTTTTCAAAATTCATATGACAAAGTTACATTTTCGCCCGTATATATCCAACCAAACGCTTCTTTTTCCGAGCCGGATTGATGAAGATATTGCTGAAGATGACCCTGTGCGGGTTGTCAATGCCCTGGTTGATAATCTTGATCTTGATAAGATTAAGGCTCTTTATAAAGAATATGGTCGTAGTCCCTATCATCCGCAGATGATGCTCAAGGTGATTATCTACGCCTACATGAACAACGTTTATTCCTGTCGCAAGATTGAGAAGCTGCTTCTTCGCGACATCCATTATATCTGGCTTGCCGGGTATGAGAAACCAGACTTTATTACGATCAACCGTTTTCGTAATCGGGTAAAGCATGAGATTAACCAGATTTTCACCCAACTAGTGCTTCTTCTTGCCGGTAAAGGCTATGTGAGTCTGGATGTGGAATACATTGATGGGACAAAGATTGAATCCAAAGCCAACAAATATACCTTCGTCTGGCGCAAAAGCGTGGAGAAGAACCGGGACAAACTTCTCGATAAAATAAGAATCCTACTTGAACAGATTGATGAAACGATCGCCCAGGATAAAGCAGCAGAGAATCAATCCGTGGCGTTTACTCCGGCAGCCATCTCCGATCTTGCCCGGGAGTTGAAGGAGGCGCTGGCAGAGCAACCCGCAGCCAGGACCAGGGAAGAGAAAAAAGCCCGTCGGGCAAGGGAGAAAGAGATAAAAGAGTTAGAGAAGCACGGCGATAAGCTTGCCGAATATGACCAGCATCTGCAAACACTCGGGGATCGTAACTCTTATTCCAAAAGTGATCCTTCAGCCACCTTTATGCGGATGAAAGAGGATGCGATGAACAACGGCCAGACCAAACCCGGCTACAACTTACAAATCGGGACAGAGAACCAATTCATCACCGACTTTTCCCTGTTCCCCAACCCTACAGACACATTAACCCTTATACCTTTCCTTAGCTCGTTTTCCGGACGTTACAACCGGCTTCCCGGCAAAGCCGTTGCCGACTCCGGTTATGGATCGGAGGAGAATTATCGTTTTATGGAAGAACATGATATAGAGTCTTTTGTAAAATACAACTGGTTCCACAAAGAGCAGAAGCGTTCGTTTAAGAATAATCCTTTTCTGGTGGATAATTTATATTATAATGCCAAAGATGATTACTATGTTTGCCCCATGGGGCAGCATATGACCTTTGTGGGTAAGACTCATGGAAGGACAGCTAGCGGATATATTACCGAATCACATCGCTACAGGGCAGCAAGATGCGAAGGATGCCCTCTTCGGACCGGATGCTTCAAAGCCAAGGGGAATCGCTCCATCGAAGTTAACCGCAGACTCGTGGAATATAAACGCAAAGCCCGTGAGAAGCTGATCTCGGATGAGGGACTTGAACACCGATCCAAACGACCTATAGAACCAGAAGCCGTTTTCGGACAAATGAAATACAATATGGCATACCGTCGATTCCGTCACTTCGGACTCGACAAAGTCACCATGGACTTTGCCTTCTTTGCCATAGCCTTCAACATAAAAAAGATGTGTGCAAAAGCAGCTAAAGGGATATCAAAGGGCTTTTATAACAGGAAAATTACTCTGAAAACAGCGTTTTATGAGGTGATAAGCGATCAAAATCGAATCGAAAGAAAAATCAATCCAAAATGGGCGGCTTGAAGCTTTTTTGAAAAACGAAACAAAAAAGAAAGAGGATGTGTCAATTACTTTGTTTTGACACACCCTCTTTTTTATTTATACTGATTCGCCATCAGAATGCATACGAAATACCAAACGACGGATTAAAAGCCTTTACATCGTAATGACCACCAAATGCTTTTACCTGATCGTTAGAAACATACGGATAAGAACCATCACGACCGAATCCTGTAACGTAGGTAAATGCAAGATCTACAGAAAGTCTTTCAAGCGGACGGAAGCTCAATCCTGTACTTAATCCCATTTTATTCATACTGGGGGTTTCGGGATTTAAAAATTCTCCGGGAACCGGCGATTCATCCAGGTATGCACCCAGACGTAAATCCAGACGCTCTGTAGCAGCAAACTGACCTCCTAAACGATAGATACGCGTATTTTCGTAATTTTTAGGTGCATTGATGCTGTATCCATCAAGCACCTCCTGCGAAAACTGTACATTTAATGCTTTGTAAGCACTCCAGCCCACAAACTGAACTTCACCAGACAACAACAATCTGTCGGTTGCCTTATAGCTAACAGCCACGTTCAGATTGGAAGGTAATGGCAGTTCGGCAGTAAATGTTCCTTTATCCAGTGGAGGAATTACAATGGGATTCTTCTTATAAGCGATTAACAGCGGGTTAACCGTTGCAATCAGCTGTTTCAATTCGGTTTCATTGGCATAATTCATCTCAGCATGACCTTCGGGAACCCTCATAGTTACTTTTGAGCGATAAGATACACCTACAGTGATTTTGTCGGTTATGTCATACATTGCACCGACA
Organism: Macellibacteroides fermentans; assembly: GCF_013409575.1. Taxonomy (NCBI): domain Bacteria; kingdom Pseudomonadati; phylum Bacteroidota; class Bacteroidia; order Bacteroidales; family Porphyromonadaceae; genus Macellibacteroides; species Macellibacteroides fermentans. The sequence continues at coordinate 729,540 of NZ_JACCCY010000001.1, forward strand.
TTGAAACCAATCTTAACACCTGCATCACCCGATAATGTTGCAGAAGCAGCATCGATATCTTTAAAATTGTCCAGCGTTTGTCCCAATGAAGGTACAGCTGCAGCAAACGGACGAAGGCTTTCCAGATCTCCTGCAGGAATCAAGGCTCTGCTTAATGAGAAATTACCATACATAAACATCAGTCCGGCACCCAGACTCAACTTATCGAACGGGCGATAAGAAATGGTAGGCTGTATAGAAAATGACTTCAATGTAATATCCTGAACCAATCTTGATCCGGCCCAATTCAACCCCCAGTCGATCGAACTGCCGTAAGGAGTATTCACACTCACACCAGCAGCCAGGTTATCGTAAATCTTAAAACCTGCATATAAGTATAAAGGTGTTCCAATCGGGTTATCCGAATTGTGTTTGTATCCATCCTTGGAGTATTCCAAATCGGTAAAAACAGCACTAGCTCCTGCAGATAAGCTAATATTCTCTTTCATAAAACTCAATCCTGCAGGATTGAAGTGCATGCTTTCTGCACCAAGTTTCAAGGCAGCCCCTACATGAGCCATACCTGCCTGTTTTGTACTTTGCAAATTTACCTGGTACCCTTCGGCTGAAGCATGAAAGCCCATTGTTAACAATAAGCCTGCCACTACGATAATTTTCTTCATATTCGCTATTTAAATTTTACCTGATCTATTTGAACTTTAGAGTCAAACAGGCGCAAAGATATATACTTTTTTAATACATTACACATTTTGAGACAAAATGTGCAGCACAACAATGCAGTTTTTGTGCATAAAAACAGATCTGAATTACATAATAAAAGTCTATTTAAATAAAAAGAGAGGATTGAATATCAACTCAATCCTCTCTTTTTATATATCAAATCTACCAGAAGTGTTTATGCAAACAGATCTAAAGTAAGTTGCTGCTTTTCGGCCTCCAGCTTCTTTAGATGCTTTTTTCCTTGCGGGGTGATGATTTCCATTTTATCAAAACGGGTCTTGATAACGGTCACAACAGAATAGCTAACATTTACAATCTCGCCTATTTCATTCAGTTTACGGTCTATTTCCAATACGCAATCGATGCACATTCCGCTTGTAAAGGCAATTTTGTCTTCAACCATATCTCGTTTAAAATCTTCATCACGCATATAGAAATCTATAATTTCGCCCCCTTTGTTATAAATTCCCTTCCAACGCAACTTGCTATCCTTCATCAAGACAGGAGAAACGATTTCGATGGTAGCCTTTTGATCTTTCATCTGAGGCAATTCATCCGTACGTAGAATAAAGTAATTGAAATGCTCCCTTTTTACCTCCATCAATCCGGAACGGCTCTTGTTATTTTCGTTCAATTCCCTCACCGTAAACTTCCGGACTTTGGGATAGCCCTTCATCGCTTCGTAGAAATTAGATTTACATTTACATACACGCGGATGAAGGTTCAAATCTTCAATCAATTCGCGTGAAATAGCAACTCCCGGTGTGCGTAATTTAAGATCCTTTCGCAAAGAGGCCAACTCGCGTTGCATGCGAGCCTCATCTTCTTCGGAACGGTCGATTGTAAGCTGACCATTGGCCGCTACAAACGGATGAGTAAACAATTGCATCATAATACTGAGCACTACAGATATTGAACGGGCATTCTCCCCGGCAACACCCCATACCTCCTTATAACCGTCGCCAGACGCAGGTTCACAATAAACCGTAAGTCTTACCTCAAGCAAATCCGCCAACGTACGGATTAATGTCAACACCTCCTTTTCACACCGATGCCTAACCAAAGCATCCATGTAATACGATTTATCACTGAAATAATAATGCAGTTCCAGTTTGTTCGCAAACTTTATAATCGAGCTATCCATTCCTATATGTTTTACGATTCAAAAGTAATCATAACATTTAAATCTATAAAAGAAATCATGGAAGAATCAGTATTTTTTTTGAGTCGTACGTTATTGTGTCTATTTGAAGGCAAAATATCACTGTTTTCTATTGTCCAAATTTAATAATATTCGTAATTTTGCTGCCGAATTGATTTATTAACAATGGAAACCGGAGTCGGTTTCCCGTGTGCTTGATCAACCACGTAAAAAACAAGAATATGCAGAAAACAGTAACCATTCCGTTTATGCTGATGGGTATACTTTTCAATGTATGCCTCATAGCATCCAATTTGTTGGAAACAAAAGTAATCCAGGTGGGAGGCATCACCGCTACTGCCGGATTAATGGTATTTCCTATCTCGTACATCATCAACGACTGTATTGCCGAAGTTTGGGGTTATAAAAAGGCCCGGCTGATCATCTGGAGTGGCTTTGCCATGAATTTTCTGGTGGTAGCCTTCGCGCAACTCGCAATTATGCTTCCGGGAGCACCGTTCTGGGAAGGCGAAGAAGGATTCAACTTCGTATTCGGTATGGCTCCGCGAATCGTATTTGCCAGTTTGTGTGCTTTCCTGGTGGGATCATTTATCAATGCTTATGTAATGAGTAAAATGAAAATTGCCTCCAACGGAAAGAACTTCTCCGCCCGTGCAGTTATCTCTACGCTATTGGGAGAGTCGGCCGATTCGCTGATATTCTTTCCGATAGCATTTGCAGGTATAATTCCCGCAAACGAATTATTAATTATGATCGGAACACAAGCCTTTTTAAAGTCGGCTTACGAAGTATTAATTCTTCCTGTTACGATCCGTGTCGTAAAATACATCAAAAAGATTGAAAATACAGATGTATACGACACCAACATCTCGTACAATATACTTAAGGTAAAAGACATTTAAGTAACAAGATCTTATTAAATAAAACTCCCGTTTCAGTCCTGATCAGACCGAAACGGGAGTTTTTTATTTCCATTCCGTACTCATCATTTACACGATTCAACCACATACATTTACCATCGTTCGATAAACAAAAAAATACATCCATAAAACAAGCACAAGTATTAAGTCAAATATTTCAAACACAACGGTATACAATGTTTTTCACTTAAATGTATGAATCGTTTGACAGTTGTCGAAATCGATTTTGACAATTGTGGAAATGCATTACGACAGTTGTCAAAATACATTTCCACAGCTGTCAAACGAATACTTCCATTAAGTCTTTAAATTTAACCACAGGCATAAAAGAATTATTTCACTTAAGAGATTGAATTTATTTATATACAGATAAAAAGTAAATATATCCAAGATACCCTACCATACCTCCAATAAGAACTTTGAAAGGGCTACAGTCCAAACCTAAAAATTTTCTACTGGCACCGCATTACAGATGACAGATGAAATGAATCTGTCACCGGGCATCTATCATTCCCACAACCCTCTTCAATAAAGGGATCTGAGCCATTTTATGAGAGATGACAGATTGTTTTTACGAAAACTATGTTTGGCAGCAATATTTACTACTTTTTAAGCCCTGATGTCTGTAAAAGAATTTGAATAATGGCAACACATAAAATATTTACATTAATTTACCATTGTTTTAAATTACATTAATTTATTATTCATCAATCATTAAATATCAATTAACATTAATAAGATATACTAACTTACATTTCAATTTATTTTTGATCACTATATTTATTATTTAACATTAATATGACAATATATACCACGATTACAAACAATATAAAACTTTATTCGTCATTTTCAAGCTCTTTTTGATTAATATAACAAAACTTTATATATATTTGCGCAAATGCTATTTTTATTTAAATTATATTTATATTGTTAAACACACTAAGAAAACCAATTATGAAGAGAAAATTAATGATGTTCTTCGTCAGCCTATTTGTTCTAGGCATTGGAGTAATAACATCTCAGACATCCGCAGTCTCAGGTGTTGTTATTTCCGAAGAAGATGGTATGCCTGTTCTGGGTGCATCCGTTTTAGTTAAGGGAACAACAATAGGAACTGTAACCGACACTGATGGTAAATTTATGTTACGTAATCTCCCCTCAGCCCAGGCGGTATTACAAGTCTCATATATCGGGATGACTACGCAGGAAATAGTTGCCAGGCCCAACATGAGAATAGTATTGAAAAGCGACACCAAAGTGGTAGACGAAATCGTTGTGGTAGCCTACGGAACAGCCAAAAAATCCTCTTTTACCGGATCAGCAGCATCAATAGGATCGAAAGATCTCGAGATAAGACCTTTAACCAATGCAGCCTCTGTATTAGACGGTGCTGCTCCGGGTGTTCAGGTAGCAGCAGCCAGCGGACAACCAGGAGATTCTCCATCGATCCGTATCCGTGGTTTTGGATCTGTTAATGCATCAAATTCGCCTCTTTATGTGGTTGACGGGTCAATTTACAACGGAGCAATCGGAGATATCAATCCAAATGATATTGAAGCAATCACTGTTTTAAAAGATGCGGCTTCTACTTCATTATATGGTTCAAGCGCAGGAAACGGTGTAATTTTAATTACCACAAAAAAAGCTAAAGAAGAAAATACCGCAGTAAACTTATCAATCACACAAGGTTTTTCTCAAAGGGCAATCAAGGAATACAACCGCATCAATGTAATGGATTATTACCCTTTGCAATGGGAGCAACTTAAAAATCAATACATGACCGCTAATAGTTACACTGCCGAAAAAGCAGCTCAGACTGCATCGGCAAACATTTTCGGTCTTTTGATGTACAATCCGTTTAAAGGAGTTGCAAATAACGAGATTGTAGGTATCGATGGCAAATTAAATCCCTCGGCAAATACCTTATTATGGGGCGACGACCTGGATTGGTACGATGAAATGGAAAGAACTGGTTATCGCGGTGAATACAATTTGTCTTATACCAATAAAACGAACAAAAGCGACACCTACGTTTCTGTTTCTTATCTGGAAGACAACGGATATGTTATTAAATCGGACTTTGAACGGTTTGCCGGTAGAGCCAATGTGAATGTGTACCCTGTAAAATGGTTTAAAACGGGTTTAAACATTGCCGGAACCCGTACAACTTCGAATACTGCCAATGCAACTGATAACTCTTCCGGTTATGCCAACCCATTTATGTTTGCACGCGGAATCGGTCCGATATACCCCGTCTATTTGCACGATACAACGACAGGTGAATATATTTTAGATGAAACAGGAGCTAAACAATACGACTATAGCAGCGTTAGAGCAGGTTCTGCCTATTCCGGACGACATATTGTTGCCGAAACAAACTGGAATCAACGTAAATATACACGCGACGGACTCAATGCCCGCACTTATCTGGATTTGAATCTATATGACGGACTTACTGCAACTATCAATGCAACACTTGAATCTACAAACTATCGTAACGCAGGATACGACAATAAGCTGGTTGGCGACGGAGCTCCGGCCGGACGTCTGCGTATTGAAAGCACAAGAAGTACCACCTACACCTTCAACCAATTACTTTCTTATGCTAAATCCTTCGATAAACATACAGTTGATGCTTTAATCGGTCACGAAAATTATTCATACGAATATCAGTATTCATACGCCATGAGACAAGGTCAGGTATTGGACGGACTCTATGAAATGGATAATTTCGTAACCATCAACGAGGTTACCTCCTACACTGATACATACAAGAAAGAAGGTTATCTGGGCCGTTTAAACTACAATTACGACGATAAGTATTATGCATCGTTCTCATTTAGACGTGACGGAACTTCCCGATTCCACAAAGATTCAAGATGGGGTAACTTCTGGTCGTTAGGTGCTTCATGGAGAATGGATCAGGAAAGTTTCATCAAAGACCTGAAATGGGTAGACCAGTTAAAACTCCGCGCGTCTTATGGAGAAACCGGTAACGATGCCGGAATTGGATATTACCCCTACCAGACATTATATGGAATGGGATACAATAACGCTACCGAAGCAGGTATCCTTTTCGACTCTTTTGGAAACAATAATTTAAAATGGGAAACTCAGGTATCTTATGATGCGGCAATCGAGTTCGGTTTATTTGAGAAACTTACCGGTACCCTCGAGTTTTTCAATAAAGAGTCGAAAGATCTTCTGTTTGAAGTACCGAAGCCTATATCTTCAGGAACCGAATCTATCTGGGAAAACATTGGAAAAGTTAGCAATAAGGGATTGGAAGTAACGCTTGATTACGTTCTGCTAAAGAACAAAGATTGGAGATGGAATATCGGTCTAAACGCTACATTCCTAAAGAATGAGGTTAAGAAATTACCTGATGGACAGAAAGAAATCATTGATGGAACAAAGAAAATTATGGTTGGCCGTTCCATTTACGAGTATTGGTTGAAAGAATATGCCGGTGTAGATCCTAACGATGGAGCAGCTTTATACCGATTTGACGACTCTGTAAAAGAAGATGGTACTCCGGCTCAAACATGGTCAGACACCGACGGAAGAATCATTGGCGACGAAAAATTCACAACCAGTCAGGCGAAAGCTAAATACCATTATGCAGGTAGCGCAATTCCAGATGTATACGGTGGTATCAATATGGGTGTAAAATACAAAGCATTTGAATTGACAACCGTATTTTCGTATGCTTTAGGTGGTAAAATATACAATTCAAGCTATCAATCTCTGATGTCTGTTGGGGCTTATGGTGCTGCAATGCACAGTGACATAAAGAATCGCTGGCAGAAAGCCGGTGATGTTACAAACACACCTCGTCTGGATGGCAGCAAATCGTCCGACTTTAATGCCCAGTCCGACCGTTGGCTGATCAGCTCCGATTTCATCAGCATGAAATCATTGTCATTAGCCTACAATATTCCGAAAAGCATCTATAGCAATACAGGCATCCGTAATGCCAGAGTTTCGATCAGTGGAGAAAATTTATTCCTGATAAATGCCCTTCAAGGTATGGATACACAGCAATCATACAACGGTATAATAAACAATGCTCACATACCGGCACGCTCTTGGACATTTGGATTAAACGTTAGCTTCTGATTTTACAACCTATATAAAAAGACAACAATATGAAAAAAATAAAAAATATAGCCATTGCGTTTATGGCATCCGCAGTCTTACTATCTGGATGTAGTGAAGACTATATGGAAACAGCGCCGACAGATCAGGTGAGTGAAACAATCGCATCCGGATCTCTCGACAATCTTTACATTGCATTAAATGGAATTCACCGCTCCCTGGTTAGACAATACCTATCGTCTCAAAGTTGCGGAGGAGAACCTTCAATGAATATTTACCGCGATGTGCTTGGAGATGACTTAGTGCATCCTTCCACCGGAAATTCATGGTTTTTAAGTGATTTGAGATGGGTATCCCACCGTAATCCCAATGCTACTTCAACCAAATATCCATTCTATATTTACTATCAGTTTATCCTTAATGCGAATTTGATCTTACAAAATGTTGACAAAGTTCAACTTACGGATCAAAAACTACACGATGGAGTAAAAGGTGAAGCCTTATGTTTTCGTGCATGGTCTCATTTTAATCTTGTACAATTGTATGCTAAAAGATACGATCCCGCAGGTTCAAACTCCCAACTTGGCGTACCTTATCGCAAAGAAGCAAATACAGATGGTATGACTCGTAACACGGTAGAGGAATGCTATCAGTTTATAAACGAAGATTTGGACGAAGCGATTGAATTGCTAAAAAACTATACTGCTAAAGCAACGACTCATTTCTCGCTTAAAGTTGCTTACGGACTAAAAGCAAGGGTTCTACTCACTATGGGCAATTACCCCGAAGCTGCTAAATTTGCCGATTTAAGTATTAAAACAGCCGAAGCTGACGGAAAGAAGCTTATGAACAGTACAGAGCTTATGAGCGGTTTTGCCACAATCCTAACCGATACTGACGAGGCGATGTGGGCAGCCAATACACAGGATGATCAAACAATCTATTTCTATTCATTCTATGCATATATGTCGTGGAACTTTAACGCATCGGCAATCCGTGCTGTACCAAGATGTATCAATTCTGTTTTATATAATAAAATATCGAACACAGATATTCGTAAAAAATGGTGGGATCCAACCGGTACTGCAGCTGTGCCTGCAACCACTTACAAGAAATATAAATATCAGAACAGAAAGTTTACTGCAAAGGCCACCTCAAATTCAGTGGGTGATTACGCTTATATGAGGCTTGCCGAAATGTATCTTATTAAAGCGGAAGCATTGGCGCGTAGCGGACAGGTAGAAGAAGCTCAAAACACATTTACAAAGTTTGCCATCACCCGCGACCCATCTTATGTAGCCTCCAGTACAACCAAAGAACTATAATACTCCCCAAAACCTGGACCACTTGTGAAGTCGAATAAAAAGGGTTTAATTTGAATCAAAAAAGAGTATTTTAGAGATGGGGAAAAGAACACATTACACGGCCGAATTTAAGGCCAAGGTTGCTATTGCAGCCTTAAAGGAACAAGAAACGCTAAGTGAGTTGGTTCATCGCTTTGGAGTAAGTGCCATGACGATCAGTAAATGGAAACAAGAGTTTTTAAATGGCAGCAGCAAGGTTTTTGAGGGAGCTGGATCAGCTGAAAAAGAGGACAGTGAGGAGGAAATTCAAAAACTACATGCTACGATCGGCCGCCTGACCGTCGAACGGGATTTTTTAGCAGATGCCTGCAAGAGAGCCGGTCTAAAAAAGAAATGAGACAACTTGTAAATCCCAGGCATAAAGAGCTCAGCGTTCGTTCACAAACGGAATTATTGGAAATACCAAGAAGTACACTGTATTACAAACCGATAGGAGAAAGTCCTGAAAATTTGGAAATAATGCAAAAGATGGATAAGCACCATATTGAACATCCCACTTGTGGCGTGTTGGGGATGCAGGATATGCTTCGTTTAAATGGATTTCAGATAAACCACAAACGAATCCGACGATTGATGCGCTTGATGAATATCCGGGTCAAATATCCTCAAAAAAGCTTGAGTAATCCGGGTGCCCGCAAGTACATCCTCCCTTATCTGCTTCGAGGTCTTGACATTGTAAAGACGAATCAGGTATGGTCCATAGATATCAGTTACATTCCAATGAAACAGGGATTTATGTATCTAACAGCTATCATGGATGTGCGAAGTCGCTACATTGTGGGCTGGAGCTTGTCAAATACGCTTGAGAAAAGTGTTTGCCTGGATCTGGTTGAAGAGTCGATCAGAAAATATGGTGCACCCGAAATCATCAACTCGGATCAAGGTGTTCAGTTCACCAATCCGTCCTGGATCCAAACGCTTAAAGAAAAAGGCGTTAAAATCAGCATGGATGGAAAAGGACGTGCCAAGGATAATATCTGGATTGAACGATTTTGGCGCACGATCAAACAAGAGTATGTATATTTGAATCCGTGTGATGACGGACTGGAGCTTTATAAAGGAATCAGGAAATATATGCAATATTACAACTACAACCGGGCGCATCAGGGGATAGGAAGACAAATTCCCGGTGTGGTGTATAAAACGGTTGCCTGAGCGTTCTTTTCTTTTAAATGCAAAGAAAAGGTATGCTCCGATTCTTGAAAGGCTAAAATGAACAACCCTTCGCTAAAGCTACGGGCTGGCCTTGCATGAATCTACTCATACCTTAAAAAAGCATTGAAAAGAAAAAAACGAATAAAAATATTAAAAGGCCTTCATATAGGTAAAAGGCTGATCAAGTGGTCGAAAAAGAGGGAGTACTATAAACAGCTTGCCGAAGAGATTATGATCCATCGCCGTGTGGAACTTTGGGGAGAGGGCTTCAGATTTACAGATCTTAAACGATTGAATCTTCCGCTGGACAGAACAGGATCTAATCACGAAGCAGCAATTGCAATTAAACTGTCTGAGCCTGCAGGGTCAAAAGAATGGCAATATATGATTCCTCAAGACGAATTAAACGCTAACCCGTTAATGACTCAAAACGAATAGTGTTTTTTTCTATTTTATACACACTTTAAAGTACAGATATCCCGTTAATACGGGATACTGTACTTTTTTATTAAAAACATATAGACTATGAAAATAAAAAACATCTTCTTATCTGCTACTATTCTGGCAAGTACTGTAATTGCAAATGCACAGGAACTGCCCTATCAGGAACCTCCCAAAGAAATTAAAGAGATTGCTCTTGCAAAATTGTCTCCCATAATTGACTTCAGTGAAGATTACAAATGGATGCTTCAGCTTGAACGGGCTCCTTACTATTCGGTAAGTGAACTTGCCCAACCAGAATTAAGACTTGCAGGTATACGCATCAATCCTGAAACATTTAGCGAATCGCGGCAACGCGGTTATGTAGGGGTTACCCTTGTTAATATGGAAACAAAGCTTGAAAGAGTTATTGAAGGGTTCCCGGATCAGTCAATCATCCTGAATATTAATTGGTCGCCACAATCTGATAAAATTATTTTTTTCGTAAAAGAAGGAGATGGAGTTTATCTATATCAGTGTATAACTACAGATAATAAAGCGGTAAAACTTAGCAATAGAAAGATCAATGCCTGCTTCGGCACCTCTCTTTTCTGGATTAATAATAACGAAATATTAATATTGGCAATACCCGAAAACATCGGAAACGCACCTGTTGGAAGCACCGTACCACAAGGAGCCCTCGTACAGGAAAATAGTGGAAAAGCTCAGGCAGCGCGTACTTATCAGGATTTATTGAAAAATAAATTTGATGAATCGCTGTTCGATTACTACTTTACATCCGAAATAATAAAAATAAATAACCAAGGGAGTTTGAGTACCGGAATCAAAGGTGTTATTACCAGTGTGTCCCTCTCTCCCAATAAAGAATTGCTCTTAGTTGAAAAAACCCATAAACCCTATTCTTACATTGTTCCCATAAGTAATTTCCCCACTACGTTATCTGTAACTGACATAAATGGTAAACTTATTAAAACAATCGCCGAAATACCTTTAGTTATCACAGCTATGGGTTATGACACTACCTCTCCTTATCCAAGGAATTTTGGATGGAGACCGGATAAACCGGCTACTCTTTTCTGGACTGAGGCACAGGACAACGGGGACCCTAAGAAAAACAAAACCGAATATGCCGACATAATTTATCAGCAGACTTTTCCTTTTACCGATGTAAAAAAAGAAGTAGTTAAAACCAAACTCCGTTCGTACGGAGTTCAATGGGGGAATGATTCTCTGGCACTTATAACGGAATCATCTGCTGCAACACGTCTGGTTAAAACATCTTGTTTTAAGCCCGGATCGGATAAAGATCCGGTGCCTCTTTTTGAATTCTCACGCGATGACAGTTACAACAATCCAGGCAGACCGCATGTAGTAAAAAATCAGTATGACAAATATGTTCTTTATACAAATAAGAAGAACAATCAGCTTTTGTTGCTTTCGGACGGTGCATCACCCGAAGGGAATATGCCTTACCTGAGTCTTTACGATATTACGAAAAAGAAAAACACTATTCTTTGGAGGTGTAAAGCCCCTTATTACGAAACGATCTCCCGTATTAAAGATCCCGTAAAACTAGAGATCATCACTGCAAGACAATCAATAGCAGAACCTGTTAATTTCTTTATCAGACAAATTAAGTCCAATAAAGTTAAACAGTTGACCAACTTTCCGAATCCTTACCCCAGCATGAAAGGGGTAAGTAAAGAACAGATCCGCTACAAAAGAGAGGATGGAGTAGATCTGACAGCAACCGTTTATCTTCCGGCAGGATACAGCAAGGAAAAAGACGGGAGACTTCCTGTAATTATGTGGGCTTATCCACGTGAGTACAAATCAGCATCGGATGCCGCACAGGTAAGAGGTTCGAAATACACCTTTACAAGCATAAGCTACGGATCGCCCATTTTTTGGGTTAAAAAAGGCTATTGCGTAATGGACAATGTAGAAATGCCCATTGTAGGTGGCAATGGTGTAGAGCCAAATGACAACTTCACCGAACAACTTGTAATGAATGCAGAAGCTGCTGCAAAGGTTATACACGAAATGGGAGTTGGCGATACTTCCAGACTTGCTGTAGGAGGACATTCATACGGAGCTTTCATGACAGCCAATCTATTGGTACATACTAATTTATTTAAAGCAGGAATTGCAAGAAGTGGTGCTTACAACCGAACATTAACTCCTTTTGGGTTTCAGGCCGAAACACGTACGTATTGGCAGGCTCCGGAGGTTTATAATGCGATGTCGCCATTTATGTATGCAGATAAACTGAATGGTGCTTTATTATTGATCCACGGTGAACTCGATAACAATAGCGGTACTTTTCCAATCCAATCCGAACGTTTTTTTCAAGCATTGAAAGGGCACGGAGCTACAGTTCGCTATGTAGTGCTGCCTCTGGAAAGTCATGGATATTCTGCCAAAGAAAACATACTTCACATGCTATACGAAACAGACTCGTGGCTTGAGAAATATGTAAAATAACATCAAGAATTAGTATAACAACGGAATTCGCCCTTATGCATGTGTCTATGTATAAGGGCGAGTTTTATTTGTGATAAGGATACATAAAAATTAACGTTACATACCCATAAACAGGGCTAATTGACAACAAACTGCAAAAACTATTAAATACAACTAATTAAAAAGTCAAATTAACAATTACAATTGAAAATCTTATACATTTGTCGTTGACTATCATAAAACAAACCAGACTCTTTTATGTGCAGCCGAATTATTGTATCAGTTTCATTTTGTCTGATAAACCTGGGACCAATATATGGACAGTTTGCAGAGGCAGAGAAAGACACGCTTATAATAAACGAGTATCAACCGGAAAAACAAAAGATCAAATTGAATGAAGCAACCATGAGGGCTATTAAATCGGGAACGTTGATTAATTTTGACGGACCTAAACAGGCTAATAAACCCAGGCCTTTCGTGTCGAAGATCCCTATTACAAAAGATTTCGGACTCAAACCGGTTGCCGGAATACCTATGGAAGCCTCCGATTCTATAAAAATTCCTCCCAGAGTACTCCATGAACTCACATTCAATTATCTTCCCGAAAAAGAAATAAGAGCTTTTAAAGTAAGTAATAAGTCGGAAGAACTCAGGGCTACTCCTGCCGGGTTCTCTTTTTCGGCTGAAGATCTGCTGCAATCTATTTTTTCCAAAACGGCAAGAGCTAAAAAGCGAAACCTCAAAAAAGCCAACGCTTGGAAAACATACAACAGTCTTCCATAAAAAAACTTCCCTATTCTTTTCAGAACAGGGAAGTAATACAAATACAAATCTATTTAATTTAAACCAAGCCTACTCTGCGGTTGGAAATGAAGAGATTCGTAAACGGGCTGCTCCCATCGGCACCAAGGTTATTTCATCGATACGGTCGCTCTTACGGGCATTTTCGTAGGGAAGAACACCACACAATCCGTATTCATCAATAATCCATCCTGGCACAATCCGCCCTTTAGCTTTAAACTCCAGCGGAACGTTGCCTAAAGTAAACGGATTATTGTCGGCTGGCCAGTTTTTACGCTTTATTTGAATAGGCAGACTGGTTACCAAAGCGTAGTTCCATGGTGTTTTAGGATAAATCTCATACGTTGGCCATGCAGAAGCATCTGCGTTTTCCTGCCATTTTGAATCTCCGATGGCTGTTGCCCGGCTGTCCAGCTGCTTGTATTCTTCTTCTATCTTCAACGACAAGGTTAGAGGTCCCCAATTCACACTTACACTATTTTTATTTGCCTGCCATTGGCGCATGCTTAAATCCATAGGTATCATCAATTCAACCTCATCCTTGTTAGTCCATTCTCTTTCAATGCGTGCATACTCTCCTGCAACTAAAGTTACAGCTTCTTGCTTTCCGTTGATTTTTACAGATGCGTTTTTACACCAGGACGGAATACGAAGATACATAGGAAAACGAACCTTCGAGGGTGTAGATAACGTAAACCGCACAGCCTCCTCGAATGGATAGTTGGTTTGTTCGTGCAAGGTTACTTCAGTCCCTTTACTTCCTACTTTGATTTTAGCTTTACAAGCCGAATACATTACGGCCGCCAATCCGTTATCGGGTGTAGCCAAAACCAAATGTTCGGCATAATAAGGCCAGCCGAATCCGTGATTATGCTGACAACAGCGGCTGCTGAAAGGGTTCATTGCCAGAAAAGGTCCACTGTTATCTATTCCCGGATGATGATTCTGGCTGTCACTTACTACATGATTGGGACTTGTTATGTAACGTAAAGCTTTATAATCGGGCATCATGGCTGCAGGATAGCTGTTAAAAGCTACATCTTCGCAGTTTTCTGCCCAATAAGGATCGCCACTTATCAAAAGCATTATTTGATCTGAAGCCATTTGTTCTACAAACCCACACGTTTCTGTACCCTGCCGCGGATCAAAGAAACCGATGCGTGCATTTTCGTCGGCTCCAAACATACCTCCAGGAACCTGACCGAATGCCCTGCGTATAAGGCTCTGTACATTATAGCTGGCCTCCAATAAGGCTGTATCTTTTTTGAATAAATAGTAGGTTGCCGGTTCGCGGAAGCATTGTGCCACATTCACATTGTGCCAGTTTGGCAATTGTGTAGATTTTGTCCAATCGGCTGTATTACGGTGAATTTTATCTGCCAGGGAAAGCAATTGCTTGTCACCGGTACGATTATAAAGCCACACCACACTCCACAGATTATCTCCTCCCCTACTATTTTCCCAATAGCTGGAAAGAAAGTCATCATCGGAAACAGTAAGCAGATAATGACAATATTTAGTCATAAAATCGAGTATACGAGCGTCGTTGCTATATTCATAATAAGACTGAACTATCCAAAGTACAATCATATTCGGCCAGAAATCCTGTTTACCATTGTTTAATACCAAAGGACCAAAGTTTCCGTCTTCACGTTGACTTTTCAAAATGCCTTCAATCCAGAATTTTGTCTCTTTCAACATTGCTTCATCCTTCATCAGGTAAGTAAGATTACCATAGCCACGCAGCCAATAAGGAACCTCTTCCCAGCCCCACTTCCCACCGGTTTTAAGCCAGGCATTGTCATCCTTCTGGAGCCAGGCGCTGATTTCTCCTAAATGCCCGTTCAAACCATCTTTCTGAAGTTCTAGCTGCTTAAGCAACCATCCTTCGGGCTGAATGCTTCCTACAGGAAGTTTTATAAACTGTTGTGGTTGCAACGGGGATCGGTTACTTACATAATGCGAATTGTACGAAGCACCCGGAAGTCTTTTAACCATTTCCACGGTCTGATTTTTTGCAGAAATAGCCATAGACAAGGTTAATGAGAGTAAAAGAAATGTCTTCTTCATGATGTTAAATTATTCAATAAATCTACTTACCAATACATAGTAGACGCAAAAAAGAAATCCATCCCCTAAAGGACAGGTAAAAATATGTGAGAACTGTGTCTTCAATCCAGATTATCGTTCCATTGCCAGACCAAAGATAGTTCTTACTTTTGCAAACTGAGTAAACAAGACTTCAAACCAATTAATACAAGAAGACATGGACGAAAAAGAATTAAGCCTGTTAGGAAACAAAACTGTATATAAAAGCGATTATGCTCCCGAAGTGCTGGAAGCATTTACCAACAAACACCCGGACAATGATTACTGGGTACGCTTTAATTGCCCTGAATTCACCAGCCTGTGCCCTATAACCGGTCAGCCCGACTTTGCCACGATCTACATCGATTATATTCCCGATATAAAAATGGTTGAAAGTAAAAGTCTGAAGTTATATCTTTTCAGTTTCCGTAATCACGGCGATTTTCACGAAGATTGTGTTAACATTATCATGAAAGATCTTATAAAACTTATGGACCCCAAGTATATCGAAGTTACCGGGATCTTTACACCGCGAGGAGGAATCAGCATTCACCCCTATTGCAACTACGGACGAAAAGGCACCAAATTTGAAGAATTAGCAGAAAAACGTTTGTTTGCGCACAATTCTTAATAAACAAAGATAGAATATAAGCCGGAAAAGTTTTAAACTCAATATTACTTTTCCGGCTGATATAACAGTTCGTTAATAAAATAATATGTAAATTTGCCGTCAAATAAATTCGAAAGAACTTAAATTTAATAGACCATGATTAAAAGAATGATTCCCGTGAAAGCGGTATTGGCAACACTGGCGTGTACTGCCTGTGTTAGTCTTCAGGCTCAAGAAGAGTTTCCAAAACAAGAAAAGATGACACCGGGCATGTCTGAGTACTGGACTCCACAACCTACAGTGGTTACCCCCGGAACAACAACTCCCAATGCATTTTTAACAGCACCATCGGATGCTATTGTCCTTTTTGACGGCAAAGACCTTTCTGCCTGGAAAAGCACAAGAACAGGCGGACCTGCTGAATGGATTGTAAACAACGGTGCATTTACTGTAAACAAAAAAGCTGGCGATATCCAGACTAAAGAGGAATTTAACGACTTTCAGCTTCATATCGAGTGGCAGATTCCGGCAAATATCACTGGGAAGAGTCAGGGACGAGGCAACAGCGGTATCTTTTTGCAGGGTATGTACGAAATACAGGTATTAGACTGCTACGATAATAAGACCTACGTAAACGGACAAACAGGTAGTATTTACAAGCAGACTCCTCCTTTGGCAAATGCTATGCGTAAACCGGGAGAGTGGAATGTGTATGATATAATCTATTCTGCTCCCATTTTTAAAGAAGATGGTACCTATCGTGTACCACCACGTGTAACCGTAATTCAGAATGGAATTGTTCTTCAAAACAACACCACCATTTTGGGTACTACCGAATACATCGGATTTCCACAGGTAAAAAAACACGGTGCCGGTCCGATCATACTTCAATCACATGGTGACCCCAGCGAACCAATCAGCTTCCGTAACGTTTGGTTACGTAAATTATAAGAATAAGGGCTGCATCTTTAACGGATGCAGCCCTTATTATATATCTGATTTACTAATCCAGAATAAGATTGAACTCTTCTTTTAATTTGGTAAGAACAGGATTTGTGCGTAATAACAAATCATATTTTTCGGTGGAAGTATAGGCCAGATGCTTTTCGTTCGATTCGATAATACGTATAGACATCTGGATACGCGTATTCCGAAGGTTACTCCTAAGGTACGGAAGTAAGTCGACTGCCGAGTTTTCCAGTTCCTGCTGTTGCCCGGGATTATGCACAGCTACTTCAAAAACATAATTATCTTTAAGAACCGGTTTGCAGTTAATCATGGTATTCTTTAAATATACCTTCTCACCTGCCTCGTCAGCAAATGAATCCCAAAAGCGAATCAACTCTTCTTCACGAAACGATGTGACTATTTCATGCTGCACAACTTCTCGTTTAACTTCCTCCACCGGCTTCTCTTCTCCTATATTTTTGATAGAAA
The DNA here is from genome assembly GCF_013409575.1 of Macellibacteroides fermentans. Classification (NCBI taxonomy): domain Bacteria; kingdom Pseudomonadati; phylum Bacteroidota; class Bacteroidia; order Bacteroidales; family Porphyromonadaceae; genus Macellibacteroides; species Macellibacteroides fermentans. The sequence goes on from NZ_JACCCY010000001.1 coordinate 746,799, forward strand.
TAGCGCGGGGCATCCCCATTGGCTTTTTACCAGCATTGGCTGCTGGTGCAGGAGTTTGTACTGCTACGGTAGTCTGATGCTGCTGAATAGGTTGAGCAGAATTATTTACCGGTGCTGTTTGCTGCGTTACAGGGGCGGTTCGTTGCGGACCCTGCTGAACAGATGAATTGGAATGAACGGGAGCTTGCTGAGGGATTGATTCAATTATTCCTTTTTTTTTTGAATCAGGACCTTCGTTCTGAGCTTGCAACTGACACAATTGAATTAAAGTGAGTTCCAGCAAAAGGCGCTTATTGTTACTTGCTCTGTAATTGAGGTCGCATGTATTAGCCAGTTCAATGGCTTTAAATAAAAACGTATCCGGACAGTTCATTGCCATAGAAAGGTACCTTTCTCGAATGGTTGCTCCTACTTCAAATAACACCAGGGCTTCTTTGTCTCTGCAAACAAGAAGGTCTCTGAAGTGACTGGCCAGTCCGGTAATCACATGCTGTCCGTCAAATCCTTTATTTAATATATTATTCAGAATCAATAACGCATCAAAAACCTTGGAAGACAGAATGGCTTCTGTTAGTTTAAAATAGTATTCATAATCCAGCACATTGAGGTTATCAATTACAGTCTGATATGTAATATTACCACCTGTATAACTCACAACCTGGTCAAAAATAGAAAGTGCATCACGCATTCCTCCATCCGATTTCTGAGCGATAACGTTCAAAGCATCGGCATCGGCCGTAACCCCTTCGCTGGCTGCGACATATTGCAAATGAGCAACCGTATCCGAAATAGAAATTCTGGAGAAGTCGTAAATCTGACAACGCGACAAGATGGTTGGTAATATCTTATGCTTTTCTGTGGTTGCCAAAATAAATAATGCATGATGCGGAGGTTCTTCAAGCGTCTTCAGGAAAGCATTGAAGGCGGCTGGAGATAACATGTGAACCTCATCAATTATATACACTTTATATTTTCCAATCTGTGGAGGAATCCGAACCTGTTCGATCAAGGAACGGATGTCGTCTACCGAATTGTTAGACGCAGCATCCAATTCATGAATATTGTATGAGCGTTGTTCGTTGAATGCCTTACAAGATTCACATTCGTTACAAGCTTCTCCCTCCGAAGTAAGATTCATACAATTGATAGTCTTTGCGAAAATACGGGCACAGGATGTCTTCCCTACTCCACGAGGCCCGCAAAACAAGTAGGCATGTGCCAGTTTGTTGCTGTGGATTGCATTTTTAAGGGTCGTGGTGAGAGATTGCTGACCAACAACACTTTGAAACGTAGAGGGTCTGTATTTTCTTGCCGAAACTATGTAGTTATCCATTCTATGCTCTTTTTATTAATCACACAAAGATAAACAAATCCTTCATGCAATACTATACAGGGAAAATTTTTTACCTTTGCAAAAATTACTTGTATGTCGCGTTTAAAAGATTTTTATGATCGGTATCTTTCCAGAATCAACAAGTATTGGCTGGTTACGATTCTTTTCCTCGGCCTTACCTTTACGGCAGGAGACAGTAATCTGTATAAACGATACGTCTATATCAAGAAAATACAGGAGCTGGAAAAAGAGATTAAACAATACAAAGAAGAGATTGAAATCAACACTAAAAAATTAAATGATCTTCGAACCGATAAGGAAGGATTGGAACGCTTTGCCCGCGAAGAGTATCTGATGAAAAAAGCCGACGAAGATGTTTTTATTATTAAAGAGAAATAAATGAACAAGCAAATAAGAACTACCATTTACAATTTTTCCGGGATACTGGTACTTACAGGGACTATTCTTTATCTTACCCAATGGATTTATGCTCCGTACGTATTTGCATTCGGATCGGCAGGGATTTGTCTAAGTTACCTTACAGCTCCCTATCAGGTTCTCGACTTCAGACGGAGGAGATTGCATCGTTTTAATATTTTTGCCGGAATACTCATGTTGGCATCTTCGGCATTTATGTTCAAACACCGGACCGAATGGATTTTATGCTTATCCATCGCAGCATTGCTGCAGGTCTATACGGCATTTGTTACACCCAAGGAAAAATAATCTGCTTTACTGTCAATACGATTACAGTCGCTGACATCAGTATATTTTAGATAGAATAAAAAAGGAGTCCCGAAAGAGACTCCTTTTTTATTCTATTTTATTGATTGAATTACTTGCTTGCAGGTGCATAATTCTTATTAAGGTATTCTATAACCTCTTTTGTGATATCATATGCATCACCAGCCAACAAGATATTATCACCCATTGTGTTGCTTAGAATAACCTGATAACCTTTGTCTTTGTTATAGACACGAAGCTGAGAAACCAATGTGTCGCGAAGTTGTTCGTTCAATCTCTGTTGCTCGGAAACCAGCTCCTGTGCCAAACGATTGTCGAAATCCTGAAGTTCCTGCTGCTTCTTCATCAAACGTGCCTGTTCCTGCTCTGCGCGTTCGCGGGTAAGGAAAGCATTGTTTTCTACCTTACGTTGAAAATCCTGCATTTCTGTTTGTAACGAACGTAGTTTCTGATTAACGCTCGCACGGGAATTTTCTTGTTTCTTTATTATTATTTCATTCAAATCCTTCGAATAATTATAATTAAGAAGCAGAGAATCCACATTAACATAAGCTATTGGAAGTAAGCCGGAGGCACTTTCTTCAGCCGTAAATGTTTTGGTAACACCAGATTCTTTTTTACCTGTAAATTGCAATACAAACAAAATCACGACTGCTAACGCAAGTACACCATTAATAATGTAGTTAATGTTCTTCATAAAGTGTAATTTAAAATCTTTATATTATTTTTTTATTTCTTCCAAACGCTCAAACAAATTTTTATTGTTTTCGGCTTCCTTATCTTGCGAAGTGTGACAATGAATTCCTTTCTCCGCAAGAGCTTTATTCCCTCCAACATGCGTATTAGGAAATTGACCTCCTTTTACAAATATTATTTTTATGCCAAGTAACATGGCACAAATAACAAGAATTAAGACTGTAAGTAATAACGTTATTAGCATTTTCTATATATTTGTGGACGCAAATATAAGAGTTTAACTGATTACAAAGTGCCTTTTTGGTATTTTATTCAATATTTTTTCGAGAAAGACTCATTTGCTTAATAAATATTTAATGATGAGGCATCATCAAAAATACATTATAACATTATGAAGATTACAGATTTATCACCTGCTTTAGTATGGAAATACTTCCACGAGGTAACACAGGTACCCCGTCCTTCAAAAAAAGAAGAAAAAATAATTAAGTATCTGGAAACCTTTGCAGCAGAACATAAAATTGCGATCAAAAAGGATGCAAGCGGTAATATCCTCATGTCGAAACCAGCTACACAAGGAAAAGAGAACGTACCTACGGTGATCTTACAATCACATGTGGACATGGTTTGTGAAAAGAACAATGGAACGGAACACGATTTTGACAACGATCCTATTGAGACGATTGTTGAAAACGGATGGCTTCGCGCAAACGGCACTACTCTTGGAGCGGATAACGGTATTGGAGTTGCTGCAGAACTGGCATTGCTTGCATCAAACGATATTGAACATGGTCCTATTGAATGTTTGTTTACTGTAGACGAAGAAACCGGACTTACAGGTGCCAAGATGTTGGAGAAGGGATTCCTTACAGGTAATATTTTATTAAATCTTGATAGCGAAGACGAAGGAGAAATCTTTATGGGTTGCGCAGGAGGTAAGGATACGGCTGCAACGTTCACATATACTCCGCAGGCTGCACCAGAAGGAATGTTTTATTTCCGTATAGATGTAAAAGGATTAAACGGCGGACATTCGGGTGGAGAAATACATAAACAATTAGGTAATGCAAACAAAATTCTTGTTCGTTATCTGTTCCTGCTAAAAAAGGAAATAGGTTCTTTAGTCCTTTGCAGCATCGACGGAGGAAATCTGCGTAACGCAATTGCCCGCGAAGCACATGCTGTTGTGGGAGTTCCTTACAATGCAAAAGAAAGTGTAAGGGTTTTACTAAATCATTTTACGACAGACATTGAAAATGAATTAAAACATGTAGACACCAACGTTAAGTTATTGCTTGAATCGGCTGAAAAGCCTGCTTTCTGTATTGACGAAACAACGGCTACAAATCTTATCTACTCAATGCATGCTTGTCCGCACGGCGTTTTAGGCATGAGCCAGGATATCGAAGACCTTGTTGAAACCTCTACAAATCTGGCTTCTGTTAAAATGAAGGAAGGAAATACAATTGTAGTTGGAACCAGTCAGCGTAGCTCCATCGATTCATGCAAAGTTTATGCTGCCAATATGGTGGCATCTACCTTCCTGCTTGCCGGAGCTTCTGTTGCGCACGGCGATGGATATCCGGGATGGGCTCCTAACCCAAATTCGGCGATTCTGCAGGTGGCTCAAGATGCATACAAACGTCTTTTTAACAAAGAAGCCAAAATAAAAGCGATACATGCAGGTCTGGAATGCGGACTTTTCCTCGAAAAATATCCACAGTTGGATATGATCTCTTTCGGTCCAACCCTGCGAGATGTTCACTCACCCAACGAACGCATCGAAATTGCAACTGTTCAATTGTGGTGGGATCATTTACTTGAAGTATTAAAAAGCGTTCCTGCAAAATAATTAAGGTTATGCTACGTTAAAATAAACAAGGCTGGGTTTCTTTCCGGAGCCCGGCCTTGTTGCATATAAACATAATAGATTCTTAAAGAAGTTTCAAAAGATTATGATCATGAAAAAAGGGCTGATTTTCGTTTCTGTTTTACTTGCCGTACTAAGTCAACTGGTAACCGGTTGCGATGGTATGGACGAAAATTATGCTACTGGCTCGAACTATAACTTACGGTTCTCAACTGATACGGTTTCCTTCGACACGATCTTCAGTACCATTGGTTCAACTACCAAACAATTCATGGTGTATAATATTTTTGATAAACCGCTTAATATTCAATCTATAGAACTGGCTCAGGGAGAAAAAAAAGGATTCAGGATTAATGTGGATGGTTTAAAAGGGACTAATTTTCAGGATGTGGAGGTAAGGCCAAATGATAGTTTATATGTTTTTATTGAAGTGACTGTAAATCCCAACGGAACAAATCAACCCTTACTGATAGAGGATTCTGTAATCTTCACTACCAACGGAGTCAGACAAGCTGTAAAACTACAAGCCTTCGGACAAGATGTAGTGCTTTGCAAAGGAGGAACAATTCTCGCAAAAGACACTCTTTTAACATCCAAACAACCCTATCTCGTATATGACAGTCTGGTTATAGCCAAAGACGCTACTGTGACACTCGAACAGGGAACCCGTATTTTTATGCACGATAAAGCTGATCTGATTGTACGTGGAACCTTGATTGCCAAAGGTACCCGGACGGCTCCCATCATTATAAGGGGCGACCGCCTTGATAAATTATTAGACAATCTGCCATACGATCTGATTCCTGACCAATGGGGAGGAATCTATTTTGCGTCTACTAGTTATGGAAGTATCCTTGATCATGTAGTTGTGCGTAACGGAAGCAGCGGCATTACAATGATGCAGGCAGATCCCGAAAAAAGCAAGTTGATTATCGGGAACTCTCAAATTACCAATTCCGACGGATATCTTTTTTCTGCAGTCAATTGTAATATTGAGGCTTATAATACCGAATTCAGTAATTCAGGAGAGGCAGTAGTTATGCTTGTAGGAGGCCGATATAGTTTTACTCATTGTACACTTGCTAATAATTTTGCTTTTGGTGCACGTACGGTACCTACTCTCATTTTGTCGAACAATCTTACCAATGCCGAAAACAAGGTTGTCCTTTATCCACTTCAGAAAGCCGACTTTCAAAATTGCATTATCGATGGAAACCTTTCCTCCGGCGAATTAGCATTGTATTATCAGCAAGGAACAAGTCAGGATGCATTCAACTATCAATTCACCAATTGTCTCATAAAAAGCAAGGAGGAGGCTAATGTTCACTTTACTGATATTCTTTGGGGTACAAGTCCCGGTTACCGTCTATCTGGTGAGGCAGGTGATTACCGCTACGACTTCAGACCCGATTCAACATCCATTGTACGGGGTAAAGCTGCACGCTCATTTTCTGTAAAATATCCATTGGATCGTTTTGGCGTAAACAGACTCAATGATAGCGACGGACCAGATATCGGTGCTTACGAATATATCCGCGAAGCTAATGAATAAACGAGCCTGTATAACCTTAACTTGCCTGTTTATACTTTCTCTCGTACCACTAACTCGGTTATATGGACAGCGAACTTTTAGGGTGATGAGTTACAATGTGGAAAATTTGTTTGATTGCGAAGACGATCCCATAAAAGATGATCAGTCATTTTTACCCGATGGAATACTTAGATGGACCAAAGGACGATATTATCAAAAACTTCAACAGATAGCTAAAGTAATTACTGCGGCCGGCGAATGGCAAACACCAGCATTGGTTGGTCTATGCGAGGTGGAAAACGATTCCACCATCATACACCTGCTAAATAAAACTCCTTTACGTCAACAAGACTACCGGTATTGTATGACCAACAGTCCGGATAATCGTGGAATCGACGTTGCTCTACTCTATCAACGCGATCAATTTGCATATATTGAACACCAATCTATCCGGATTAAATTTCGGAAACACCCAGACAAACGTTCGAGAGACATCCTTCGCGTAAGCGGTAAAATTCTTTCCGGTGACACACTTGATGTACTTGTTTGCCACTTCCCAAGCCGTTCTGGAGGCGAAAAGGCCACTGAAGCAGACAGAATGGATGCGGCAAGAATGCTTCGTAATACCTGTGATTCGTTATTATTAAACCGTAAGAATCCTCAGTTTATAATTATGGGTGATTTCAACGACACTCCGTCTGACAAAAGCATTATCCATGGAATCAAAACCATGTCTTATCCTTCTGATACCACCTCTGCCCACTCTCTTTATAATTTATTTTCAAATTCAGAGCAATTAGCAAAACCCGGATCCCATAAATACCAGGGAGAATGGGCTCAGCTGGATCAGATTATTGTTACCGGCACACTGCTTGATTCGCGGAATCCTATGCATCTTATACCGGGAAGCAACCGGTTATTTACTCCTCAATTTCTCTTTAAAACCGACAAAACCTATCATGGAACAAGACCTTTCCGCACCTATTATGGATATAAATATGAGGGAGGTTATAGTGATCATTTGCCTTTACTTGTAGATTTTTCCTTACCTTTGGCTCCTTAATTATTAAAAAAAAGATACATGTTACGATATATACCTCTATGCTTCTGCCTGCTGACGGGAGCAGCCGGAGTTCACGTCAACGCTCAAGATACTCCTTTAAGGGCTCCCATGGATATCCCCCTGTATTTGAGCGGTAATTTTGGAGAATTCAGAAGCAATCATTTTCATTCGGGAATCGACTTTAAAACACAAGGAGTGGTTGGAAAACCTGTTTATGCTGTATATGATGGCTATATTTCCCGCGTGCTGGTAAGTCCCTGGGGATTTGGGAAAGCACTCTACATGACACATCCAAATGGTATGACTACGGTATATGGCCACATCAAAGGCTTTACAAAGGAGGTCGAGGACTATATCCGCAAACAACAGTATAAGCGTGAATCATTCAGTGTTGACCTACAATTACCTGAAGACCTTTTTCCAGTAAAAAAAGGTGACTTGATTGCCTATAGCGGCAATGAGGGAACTTCGGCCGGTCCTCACCTGCATTTTGAAATACGTGATACAGAGACAGAGGAGACTATGGACCCCATCCCGTTCTATAAAAGTCGGCTCAAAGATAATCGCCCCCCCCGCTTGCAAGGATTAATGGTTTATCCTGTAGCTCAAAAAGGGAGTATAAACGGTAAAGTGGAGAAGCAGGCCGTCAGACTCGCGACCGATAAATCAGGAAAACAAAGGATTGTTGGAAAAATTGAAGCGTGGGGAGAGGTAGGCTTTGCTATCAAAGCCTATGATTACATGAACGAAACAGGAAATATTTATGGGATAAAGGAAGTGATTCTTACGGTAGATGATCAAGAGGTGTTTCGAAGCAATCTGGATCGTTATGCTTTCCCTGAAACCCGTTACATAAATAGCCTGATTGATTATGAAGAATGGAAACAACACAGGGCTTTTTTCTCAAAATCTTTTGTTGAACCAGGCAATAAACTACGTTTCATTGAAAGTAAAAACCGGGGAGTACTGACGATAAAAGAAGAACGAACCTATATGATTAGCTATCTTCTAAAGGATGCCTATGGTAATTCCACACACTTCTCGTTTGAAGTAAATGGAAAAAAACAAGATATTCCCAAAGTAAAAAAGCCTGAGGGAACAGAACACTTTTCATGGTCGGGAGACAATCGTTTTGGAGCCAAAGGAGTACGTTTACATATTCCTAAAGGAAATCTATACACCGACTTCTTTTTTGAATACAGTGTAAAAGAAGACGAAAATGCACTTAGTGCCACACATACTTTACATAATCCGTTGGTACCATTACACAAGGAGGCAGAATTATCAATCAAAATACAAAAAGATTCTCTTGAAAACAAAAATCAATACGGGATGGTGTACCTAAACAAAGGGCACCGCACCTGGAAGGGGGGCACCTACCGTAATGGTTGGATAGATACAAAAATTCGTGATTTGGGAACCTATACAGTGATGCAAGATACCGTTCCTCCCAAGATAATCCCTGTTGCTCCGGCTCAGTGGGTTTCAAAGCGAGCGATTGCTTTCAGGGTTTCTGACAACCTGAGTGGTATGGAGATTTATCGTGGAGAGATTGATGGCGAATTTGCATTATTCGAATATGATGGAAGTAAAGGCCTGATTACCTATAAATTTGATCCATCCAGATTATCCAGAGGCAAACATTCACTTACTTTTGTTGTGACTGATGCATGTGGTAATACCAGCAAATATTCAACAAGCTTTACCTGGTAAAATGGTTTTGATCCCAAATTATAGGGTAGATAATTTGAGTAAACCAATTATTTTGTATCTTTGAATTCAGAAAGAGTAGTAAATAAACATAGTAAAAAAATGGAAAACAGCGATTTGTTAGCAATGGTAAGATCGAAAGCTCAAGGTTGGCTTTCTGAAAGCTATGACGCAGAAACACGTGCCGAAGTAAAACGGATGCTTGACAACGAAGATCCAAGCGAACTGATTGAAGCTTTTTATAAGGATCTTGAATTCGGTACAGGCGGTCTTCGTGGAATTATGGGCGTTGGTTCCAACCGCATGAACATTTATACGGTGGGTGCGGCCACTCAGGGTTTATCCAATTACCTTAAAAAAGAATTTTCAAAATTACCGCAGATTAAAGTGGTAATCGGCCATGATTGCCGCAACAACAGCCGTAAGTTCGCTGAAATTTCGGCTGACATCTTCTCAGCAAATGGAATCAAGGCTTATATATTTGAAGATCTTCGTCCTACTCCCGAGATGTCTTATGCTATCCGAAAACTTGGATGTCAGAGCGGAATCATTCTTACAGCTTCACACAATCCAAAAGAATACAATGGATATAAAGCATATTGGGATGATGGAGCACAGATGATCGCTCCTCACGACCGCAATACCATTGCAGAAGTCAACCAGATAAGAAATGCCGGAGAGATTAAGTTCAAAGGTAATAAGTCGCTTATAGAAGTAATCGGAAAAGAGATGGATCAGCGGTATATTAACGACCTCACAACCATATCTCTTTCTCCTGAATCAATCGCACGCCACAAGGATATGAAGATTGTATATACTCCTATTCACGGTACAGGTGTCGAAATTGTTCCTGCTGCGTTGAAAGCCTTCGGTTTTACAAATATTATCCATGTCCCCGAACAAGATATAATTAGTGGTGATTTTCCAACAGTAATCTCTCCAAACCCGGAAGAGCCGGCTGCATTAGCTATGGCTGTACAGCGGGCAAAAGACACAGATGCAGAACTAGTATTGGCTACCGACCCGGATGCAGACCGAGTGGGAGCAGCCGTAAAGAACAACGAAGGAGAATGGGTGTTGCTTAACGGAAATCAAACTGCACTCATGTTTGTGTATTATCTGATTACCCGTTGGAAAGAGCTGGGTAAAATTAAAGGAAACGAATATATTGTAAAAACGATTGTTTCAACCGAACTGATCCGTACCATTGCTGAACGTAACGGCGTTGAACTTTATGACGTGTACACCGGGTTCAAATGGATAGCTGCCATTATGAAAGATAATGAAGGCAAGAAGACCTTTATAGGTGGTGGCGAAGAAAGTTACGGATTCCTTTGTGAAGATTTTGTCCGCGACAAAGATGCTGTTTCTGCCTGTACGATGCTTGCAGAGACTGCAGCCTGGGCTAAAGACAAGGGTCTGACTCTCTATCAATTGCTTCAAAACATCTATGTAGAATATGGTTTTTCTAAAGAAGCAGGCATTTCTGTTGTGAAGAAAGGTAAATCTGGTGCCGAAGAAATTGAAGCTATGATGAAGCACTTCCGCGAAAATCCACTTACGCAAATTGCAGGCTCCAATGTTACTTACGTGTACGACTATGCTACACTTAAAGGATTAAGCGTGGCCGAAAACGAAAAGATTACCCTTGATATGCCTACAACATCGAATGTAATCCAGTATTTTACAGAAGATAATACCAAAGTATCTATCAGACCTTCCGGAACGGAGCCAAAAATTAAATTCTACTGCGAAGTACATTCCAAAGTAAAAAATCTGGAAGAACTGCCCGCCGCAGAATTAGCAGCTCAGGAAAAGATCAACCAGATCAAGATATCTCTGGGTATCTGATTTCTGGAATAATTTATATTTTTCTGAAATAAACGGGAGTGTGCAGACAACTGCATACTCCCGTTTTTACATTGGAAAAAATGAGGACGTATTGCAATATGGATACGTATAATACGTTTATGTTATGATTAAATCCCAAATTCAAGGCTGCCATGAATAAATTTCTATTTACTTGTTTGTTAGGAACACTTACTTTCCTACCAGCCGTATCGCAACAAACAAAGCATCTTACATCCAATCAATATGGAGTAAAGTACGGTACGATTCATTACAAATCGTCAAGTGTAATGAATTTCCCCGGTCAGCCTCCTCTCACAACCCATGTAACAGGAAAAGTTTGTTTTGACGAATATGGCAACAAACGGTCCAACTTATACACTGAAACCCAAGATGTGGCAGATTTTAAAGTAAGCAGAAATCTGCAAACGCTTTATCTTGACAACTACAAATACAGTATCGACCTTGATGCAAAAAAAGGAACAGAAGAGGTAATAAATGATCGCATTGATAAAATTACCAATTATGACAATCCGGATGATTCTGACAAATCGCTGTATTCATTTACACTTACAGGTGCAGGTACTTTTTTAGACAAACCATGCAGACTGTTTACAGTTACCGAAAAACAAAGAGCAGGAAGTGTTAGCAAAGTAACCGTATGGAACAATGTAGTACTAAAACGTGTAACTACGTCGCCTGTACTTAACTACACATTCGAGGTTACAAAGATTGATGAAAGCCAACCCGATTCAACCCTTCTCTCCATTCCCGACGAGATAATCATAGAATAGCAAAGTAGTCCGATAATTGGAGTTTATACGCAAAAGAGGCCATAAAGTTGCTGACAACAATTTATGGCCTCGAAAAAAATAACAAAAACGAGAAAAGCCGGAGAGCTTTCGGTTTACAACGGATAGCTATATTGCATTCCGATGTTTGGTTTTACAAGTAAATTGGTTACTTCAAAATTTATATTACCACTTTTAACCCCGTTATTTAATTTTATATTTATTGCATGTGTTCCATGAGGTTTAATTTCATATTCACGAAAATAAACAAGATTTATATCATGAGCTGTTTTCTTTAATTTAAATGGCAGGTCGGTTTTATTTCTTAAGACAATACGTACATTCTTTTCGCTCTTGTCTACACTCAATATCTCAATAGAGTTTTCAAATAACTCTTTAACATAGTCCTCTTCACCTACGATCTTGTCTTGGAAATAAACAACAGTTCGTCTGTTTTCCAATGCTTCTCTGATTCCTTGAACTGAATTATCCCGCACAAATACCAACGTCATTGGTCGGTGCTCTCCTTTCGCAAAATCATAATCTGCCTGAATCGGAGCATGAATATCTGTATTTCCAAGCATCGTAAGCTTCTTATCCAAACACCATTGATGCGCTTCCGGAGAATAGTCATTTCCATTCACCACCTCTATACCATGCATGTAACCTCCATCAAATAATTCAGAGTGTTCTTTCCACCATAATGTTGTATCCGGCTGCTGTGCATCCCATCCCGGATGATTCCAAAATATAAAGGCTTTTTGTTTCTTGGCAGCCCTAAACGCATCCATATAGTTTGGAGTATCGAGAGAATCACAGTTGGAAAGGAATAATGCATTAGAGTGACCCGGAGGCATGGAACGAGTTATTTCACTTCCCTTAATAACTGTAACACCTTTACCTTTTGCATATTTTTCAGCGATATCATAAGAGCGGTTAAATGAGGCCTTGATATCATCTTTATGCGGACGATATTCTATGTGGTCTGAGATAGCAATCACATCGAGCCCTTCCCGGTAAGCTTCATCGACACGTACCGTAGGCCAAACCAATCCATCAGAAAAAACTGTGTGAATATGAAAATCACATTTCAAAACTTTGTATCCGTTTAGTTCCGGCAGACGAAGATCTGTTCTTATCTGAGCAGATAAATTGAAGGTTAATCCAAGTAAAAAAAGAAAGGAAAGTAATTTTTTCATCTTAATCAGGTATTAAATAAGGTTATCAATGCAACAAAAATAGGGAATAATTTACAAATCGGTACAAATAATATAAAAGAAAATAATTAATTATCAGAAGCTATGTTGCTAAAGTTTATATTTTTGCGAGAATATAATTCTAATATAAAACTTAAAGAAAAGATTATGGACAAATATACTATCCGAAATGCTGTAGTCAGCGATGCCAATTCAATTTGCCAGATTTACAACCACTATGTACTAAATACGACCGTAACATTTGAAACATCAGCCGTAGCAACAGATGAAATGGAAAAGCGGATATACGAAGCTTTGTTTAAAAAATTAGATAAAGGTTCGCTGCACGCCATCATAGCCGGAGTTGCTCAACCAAACGAAGCTAGTGCTCGATTGCATGAACGTTTTGGTTTTGAAAAGGTGGCTCATTTCAAACAAACTGGTCGTAAGTTTAATCAATGGATCGACGTAGCTTACTGGGAAATCATTTTATAGTTCACGAAGGTTGCTCCCTTTTAAAGTAACAAATCACTTTCACCGAAGGAAAGAGGCAGTAAATCTTCTGCCGATTCAAGGCAAAGAATCTCTTCTCTTCCGCATAATAAAAGCCTCACAGGCTGTTTATACCGATTCTCCACCTCTTTCATTACCTGCCGGCATCCGCCACAGGGTGAAATACGCTCCACTTGCTTACCTGCTGTTACTGCTGTTACAGCCAACACTTCAACTGGAATGCCCGGATAGTGTGATGATGCATAAAAAAGTGCCACACGTTCGGCACATAATCCTGATGGATAAGCGGCATTTTCCTGATTGCTGCCTGTTATAATCTGTCCGTTTGCAAGTAAAACAGCAGCTCCTACATTAAACTGAGAATAAGGAGCATATGCATTTTTTGCGACCTCGTAAGCAGCCTCGCAAAGGAGACGTTCCCTTGGAGACAATTCGTGAAGCGAACAGATGGTTATTGTTGTTTCTATCCGGTCTTTTCTCATAACTTGTACATTTACTCAAGCAAATGTACTAAATTGTTTTTATAAAATTATATCTTTGTCCGGAAATATAGATTGGCATATTATGAGATTATTCGTACGTATCCTTCCCCTTCTACTTATTTTTATTGGTATTGGCTCTGTACAGAGTTATGCTCAGCGTAAAAATTCGTCATACGAGGCATATATCAGCAAATACAGTAATCTAGCTATTGAGCATCAGAAAAAATATAAAATACCAGCTAGCATCACCCTCTCCCAAGGATTGCTGGAGTCGGGAGCAGGTCAAAGCTCTCTTGCCCGTCAGTCCAACAACCACTTTGGAATCAAATGTCATTCGGACTGGCGTGGAGGCAGAGTATATCACGACGACGATTTACGTGGAGAGTGCTTTCGTAAATACGACCAGGTGGAAGATTCCTACACCGATCATTCCAAATTTCTGGCTTTCAGGCCACGTTATGCCGTGCTTTTCGATCTGGATATCACCGACTATAAAGGATGGGCCAAAGGATTACAACAATGTGGCTACGCTACAGATAAGGCATATGCCAATAAATTAATCAAGGTAATCGAGGATTACGAACTTTATCGATACGATACTCATAAAGGCAGTCGTACATCCAAGGTCACTTCAAAGGAACAATTCCCTGTGGAAAAAATGACAATTTACAAAACACATGGTCTGATTTATGTGATTGCACGTGCAGGAGATTCATTCGAATCAATTGCTCAAAATCTTGGATTTAAAGAAAAAGAACTTAGAAAATACAACGAGGTTCCGGAAGGATTTCCTTTACAAGCCGGTGATCTTGTATATCTTGAAAAAAAGAAGAAAAAAGCCGACAAACCATATTACGATCATGTAGTACAGGTTGGCGAGTCAATGCATAGTATTTCTCAGCAATATGGTATCCGTCTGAAAAGTTTGTACAAATTAAACAAGAAGGAAATGGAGTACGTACCTGAAGAAGGAGATGTGCTAAAACTTCGGTAAGTGTATAAATAATTGTATCTTTGCAGCCAAATTTATCTACAATGAGTGATCAACGTTATAACCTAAGAGGTGTATCTGCCTCTAAAGAAGATGTTCATAATGCAATAAAGAACATTGACAAGGGTATATTCCCGAAAGCATTTTGCAAAATAATTCCAGATATTCTAGGTGGCGATCCGGCCTATTGCAACATCATGCATGCTGATGGTGCGGGTACCAAATCTTCGTTAGCATACATGTACTGGAAAGAAACAGGCGATCTGTCCGTATGGAAAGGAATAGCACAAGATGCGTTGATTATGAATATCGACGACCTGCTTTGTGTGGGTGCTGTTGACAATATACTGATTTCATCAACTATTGGTCGGAACAAATTACTTATACCGGGAGAAGTGATCTCTGCCATTATAAACGGCACGGATGAATTGCTGGCGGAATTACGTGAAATGGGTGTAGGTTGCTATGCCACAGGTGGCGAGACTGCCGATGTAGGCGATCTGGTACGCACCATCATTGTGGACAGTACAGTAACCTGTCGAATGAAACGTGATGAAGTTATAGACAATAGCCACATCCAGGGTGGTGATGTTATTGTAGGGATGGCCTCATTCGGACAAGCAACTTACGAAAAAGAGTACAACGGAGGAACCGGAAGTAACGGACTGACTTCAGCTCGTCACGATGTATTTGCAAAATATCTTGCAGCTAAATATCCCGAAAGTTACGATGCTGCGGTACCTGAAGAGCTTGTATATTCAGGTGGATTGAAACTTACAGACATGATAGAAGAATTGGGTATTGATGCAGGCAAGCTAGTGCTCTCTCCTACCCGTACATATGCTCCTGTTATAAAAGTATTGCTTGACAAATTACGCCCGGCTATCCACGGCATGGTTCATTGTTCCGGAGGTGCGCAAACTAAAGTTATGCACTTTGTAGAAAATAAACGCATTACAAAAAATAACTTATTTCCTGTTCCTCCATTGTTCCGGATTATTCAGGAACAGAGTAAAACGGACTGGAGCGAAATGTATAAAGTATTTAATATGGGGCACCGTATGGAGGTTTATATAGCTCCAGAACATGCTGATGAGGTTATTGCTGTGGCTAATTCTTTCGGAATTGAAGCCCGTGTAGTAGGTTTCGTTGAAGAAGCTTCCAAAAATGAATTGATTATCGAAAGCGAGAAAGGTCGCTTTGTATACTAAATAGAACCGATGGCCGAAAGTAACTTATTAGAAAGGTTAGATGGACTTGTCAGTCGTTTCGAAGAGGTTGGTACGTTGATAACCGACCCGGCAGTGATTGCCGATATGAAACGGTTTGTAAAATTAAATAAAGAGTATCACGATCTTGAAAAGATTGTGGCTGCCCGTTCTGAATATATAAAGATGAAGGATGGGATTGAAGAAGCCAAAGAGATACTTGAAAATGAACAGGATCCTGAAATGAAGGAAATCGCTAAAGAAGAACTGGAAATCTGTACAACCCGTATTCCGGTTTTGGAAGAGGAGATTAAACTTCTTCTTGTTCCTGCCGATCCGCAGGACGACAAGAATGCCATTGTTGAAATACGTGGAGGTACAGGTGGTGATGAAGCGGCTATTTTTGCAGGAGATCTGTATCGTATGTATGTTAAATACTGCGAAGGGAAAGGATGGAAAGTTTCTGTAAGTGATTACAGTGAAGGTACCAACGGAGGATACAAAGAGATTGTGTTTAATGTAACAGGTGAAGGGGTTTATGGGATTCTGAAATACGAATCGGGAGTGCACCGTGTTCAACGTGTACCGCAAACTGAAACCCAGGGTCGCGTACATACTTCGGCTGCAACAGTAGCTGTACTTCCTGAAGCCGATGAGTTCGATGTAGAGGTAAAGGAATCGGATATCCGCGTTGATACGTTTTGCTCTTCAGGTGCCGGCGGTCAATCGGTAAATACAACCTATTCGGCCATTCGATTGGTACACATTCCTACGGGAATTACCGTTCAATGCCAGGACCAAAAATCGCAGCTTAAGAATAAGGCGAAAGCATTAATCGAATTAAGAAGCCGTATCTATAATATGGAATATCAGAAATATATTGATGAGATTGCTTCGAAACGAAAAACAATGGTTTCTTCGGGCGACCGCTCTGCGAAGATCAGGACTTATAATTACCCGCAAGGGCGAGTTACCGATCATCGTATTAATCTTACATTGTACAATCTTTCGTCCATCATGGACGGTGAGATTCAAACCATCATCGATCAGCTGATTGTGGCAGAGAATGCCGAACGACTGAAAGAAGCCCAGTTATAAAAGATAATAGAATTAAAAAGGATGAACAAACAACAGCTATTTGAAAATATTCAGAAAAAGAAGTCTTTCCTTTGCGTGGGTTTAGATACGGATATAAAGAAAATCCCGCAGCATTTGCTGACAGAAGAGGATCCCATTTTCGCGTTCAATAAAGCGATAATTGACTCAACAGCTCCGTATTGTGTTGCTTATAAACCGAACCTGGCTTTTTATGAAAGTCTGGGTGTTCCGGGATTAATGGCTTTCGAGAAAACAGTTGCTTACCTGAAAGCGAATTACCCTGACCAATTTATTATTGCAGATGCAAAACGAGGAGATATTGGAAATACATCGGAAATGTATGCTCGTTCGTTTTTCGACTATATGAAGGTGGATGCTGTAACAGTAGCTCCTTACATGGGTGAAGACAGTGTGAAGCCTTTTTTAATCTACCCGGAAAGTTGGGTTATTCTGCTTGCACTTACTTCCAATAAAGGTTCACAAGATTTTCAGTTTACTGAAGATGTAAATGGTGTGCGCTTGTTTGAAAAAGTGCTTAAAAAGTCGCAGGAGTGGGCTTCAGACGAACAAATGATGTATGTAGTAGGAGCCACGCAAGGTAAAATGTTTTTGGAAATCAGAAAGCATGCACCGAACCATTTTTTACTGGTTCCCGGGGTTGGCGCTCAGGGTGGAAGTCTTAAAGAAGTTGCCCAATACGGCATGAACGACCAATGCGGATTGTTAGTAAATTCATCACGCGCAATCATTTACGCTGACAATACTCCGGCATTTGCAGAAGTCGCGGCAGTTGCTGCACGTGAAGTGCAGGAAGAAATGGCTATCTACCTTCTCGAAAAAGGCATTATAAAGGCTTAATAGCAACTAAAAAATAGGTACTTTAAAATATTTTTATAATTTTGTCGGCTTTACCTCTGGAGACAGAGGTGAATCTGCAACGGTTTAAAATCGCAAACATATATAAAATGGAGTTTACAGCCCAACAAATCGCGAGCTTTCTTAATGGAACCGTATCGGGAGACCCGGAGGTTAAGGTTAATAATTTTTCTAAAATTGAAGCCGGAAAACCGGGCACATTGACGTTTTTAGCAAATCCTAAATACGAACATCATATCTATTCGACTGAAGCAAGCATTGTTTTGGTAAACAATGATTTCACTCCATCGGAACCTGTAAGAGCAACGTTGATAAAAGTTTCAAATGCCTATGCAGCACTAGCGATGTTATTAAACATGGTAGAACAGGCCAAACCAAAGAAAATTGGCGTAGACTCTTCTGCATGTATTTCAGCTACGGCAATAGTTGGATCTGACTGCTATATTGGAAACTTTGCTTATATTGGTGAAAATGTTGTTATCGGAAACAATAGCAAAATTTATCCTTATGCTTATGTTGGCGATGGTGTAAAAATTGGAGATAATACAATCGTTTATCCACATGTAACCATTTATGAAGGATGTATAGTAGGAAGCCGATGTATTCTACATGCAGGATCAGTAATCGGAGCCGATGGTTTTGGGTTCGCTCCCGAAGGAGAAAAATACAATAAAATTCCTCAATTGGGAAATGTTATATTAGAAGACGATGTTGAGATCGGAGCAAATACTACCATTGACCGTGCAGTGATGGATTCAACCATTATCCGTCGTGGTGTGAAGCTGGATAATCTCGTTCAGATTGCGCACAATGTTGAAATTGGCGAAAATACTGTCATGGCTGCTCAGGTTGGTATTGC
This sequence comes from Macellibacteroides fermentans, assembly GCF_013409575.1. Lineage (NCBI taxonomy): Bacteria > Pseudomonadati > Bacteroidota > Bacteroidia > Bacteroidales > Porphyromonadaceae > Macellibacteroides > Macellibacteroides fermentans. Next base: position 765,608 of record NZ_JACCCY010000001.1, read on the forward strand.
AGGATCGGCTAAGGTAGGAAAACATTGTATGTTTGGCGGTCAGGTTGGCATTGCTGGTCATATCACTATTCCTGATAAAGTTAACTTTGGAGCTCAGGCGGGTACGCTGGGCACCGGAATCAAAGAAGGTGAAACCTATTTAGGTTCTCCAGCCTTCCCTGTCAAAGATTTCATGCGTTCGTCTGTTATTTTTCCAAAACTACCGGAATTATACCGCACAATTGGCCAAATGCAGCGTGAAATTGAACAATTAAAAAAAGAAATTACAAATAAATAAATATTCTTATGCAGAAACAAAAAACGCTTCAGCAAAGTTTTTCTTTGCAAGGTAAAGGTTTGCATACCGGATTGGATATCAACATTACTTTTAATCCTGCTCCGGAAAATCACGGCTATAAAATTAAACGTGTTGATCTGGAAGCTCAGCCTACTCTAGATGCTTTGGCAGAAAACGTAGCCGGAACACAGAGAGGTACTGTTATATCTAAAAATGGCGTTCAGGTTAGCACTATTGAGCATGCTATGGCTGCTTTATATGCTTTCGAAATTGACAACTGCCTTATTGAAGTGGATGCTCCAGAATTCCCTATCCTTGACGGAAGCTCTCGCTTCTATACGGAAGAAATTATGCGAGTGGGTGTTTGTGAACAAAACGCTCCTAAGGATTATTACATTGTAAAACACAAGATTGAGGTGAAGGACGAAGCTACAGGTTCGTCTCTGATTATTCTTCCGGATGATAAGTTCAGCATCAACGCCCTTATTTCATTCGATTCACCTGTATTGCCGAATCAGTTTGCAACGATGAACGACATACGTGAGTTTCCGACCGAACTTGCTGCAGCTCGTACGTTTGTATTTGTTCGCGAAGTTGAAGCATTACTTCAAAACAACCTGATTAAAGGCGGCGATCTGGACAATGCAATTGTTATATATGATCAAAAAACGACACAGGATTCATTAGACAAACTGGCTGATGCTGTTGGAATTCCACACAAGCACATCGATGAACTTGGTTATGTAAATAACAAACCATTGGTATTTGATAATGAGCCTGCCCGTCACAAAATACTTGACATCATGGGAGACCTGGCGCTGATTGGTAAGCCAATAAAAGGTCACATCATTGCCACTCGTCCGGGTCATAAGATCAACAACCAATTGGCTCGTATGATTCGCAAAGATATTAAGCTGAACGAGGTACAAGCTCCTGTCTACAAGCCTGGTTGCACTCCCATTATGGATATCAACCGTATTAAGCAACTGCTGCCACACCGTTATCCATTCCTTATGGTTGACAAAATCATAGAGATTGGCTCCAATCATATTGTCGGCGTTAAAAATGTTTCCGTAAACGAACCATTCTTCCAAGGTCACTTCCCCGAAGAGCCAGTTATGCCAGGCGTATTACAGATTGAAGCAATGGCGCAGACCGGTGGTCTGTTAGTACTTAATTCCGTAGAGGAACCTCATCGCTACTCCACTTATTTTCTTAAAATAGATAACGTAAAATTCCGTCAAAAGGTTGTACCTGGCGATACTCTGATTTTCCGACTCGAGTTTATGTCAGAGATCAGACGCGGATGCGCTTTAATGAAAGGATTGGCATTTGTAGACGAAAAGGTAGTTTGTGAAGCCGAATTTATGGCACAAATCATTAAGAATAAATAAATTACGAAGATAATGAATCAACACCCATTAGCTAGTGTTCATCCTGAAGCAAAGATTGGAGAGAACGTTACAATAGATCCGTTTGCAGTGATTGAGAAAGATGTTGTAATCAGGGATAACTGTCATATCTTCTCACATGCAGTTATTTTGGACGGAGCTCGCATCGGTTCAAATTGCAAAATATTTCCAGGAGCAGTCATTTCGGGTATTCCCCAAGACCTTAAATTTGCCGGTGAAATTACTACGGCTGAGATTGGCAACAATACAACTATACGCGAATGCGTAACAATTAACAGGGGAACCAAAGCTAAAGGTAAGACTGTTGTTGGGAACGACTGCCTCATCATGGCATATGCGCACGTGGCGCACGACTGTATTCTAAAAGATCATATTATTATCGGTAATGCAACCCAGATAGCCGGAGAGGTAGAGATAGACGATTTTGCTATTGTGAGCGGAGGTACATTGGTACACCAGTTTACCCGTATTTCTAAACATGTTATGATTCAGGGTGGATCTCGCGTTGGAAAAGATATCCCTCCTTATACACTGATAGGCAGGGATCCTATCGCCTATTGTGGTATTAATATTGTTGGTCTTCGCCGTCGTGGATACACAAACGATCAGGTGTTTCTGATTCAGGATATATACCGTACATTATATACCCGTGGGTTGAACAACAGTGATGCTATCAATTGCATTGAAAGCGAATATGAACCGAGCATTGAGCGTGATTTAATTCTAGGATTCATAAAATCTTCGAGTAGAGGAATTGTTAGAGGTTCAATGGATTAACCGGAGCAGTTATATAAAAAACGAAAGCTGTCTCCCTATGGGAGGCAGCTTTTTTTATGTCATATATAGAGGGATTTAATATTTTTTACTACTTTTGAACCAACAAAAAACAACTACAATTATGTTATTCAGATTTCTTATCCTGTCAGACGAAGTTGATGACTTCAAACGTGAAATTAAGATAGATTCGGAAGCGACTTTTCTTGATTTGCACAATGCCATTCTGGATTCTGTCGGATACACAAAAGATCAGATGTGTTCATTCTTTATTTGTGAAGACGACTGGAGCAAAAAAACAGAAATTACGCTGGTTGAAATGGATACAGCTTCGGAAGAAGACAACTATATAATGGAAGATACACGCTTAGAAGAGTTACTCGAAGACGAACATCAGAAACTCCTCTACGTATTCGATTATATGACCGAAAGAGCCTTCTTCATGGAGTTAAGGGAAATTATCCCGGGAAAAGATATGGACAAACCGGAATGCTCGATATCTCTTGGTAATCCTCCGGTACAGATTATGTCTTTTGATGATTTTACACCTAAAGCAGGTGGAACACAGGATTTAGGAGAAGATTTCTACGGAGATTCAGAATTCGACATCGACGAGTTAGATAAAGAAGGCTTCGACGGACTAGAAGGTCCGATGGAAAATCCGTTTGACGATGAGCGCTTTTGATGAATACGCTTATTGTTTTACTGGGGCCGACCGGAGTTGGTAAGACGGAACTTAGCCTACGTGTGGCATCACATGTAGGCAGTCCTATTATTTCGGCAGATTCCCGTCAGTTGTACAAAGAACTTGTAATAGGAACGGCAGCTCCCACAGCCGAACAGCTCGCCCGTATTAAACATTATTTTGTCGGCACACTTTCTCTCACCGATTATTACAATGCCAGTCAGTTTGAAGAAGAGGTTCTGTTATGCCTGGAGAATCTTTTCCAGTCTACATCCAATGTTGTAATGACCGGAGGCTCCATGATGTACATTGATGCTGTTTGCAATGGTATCGACGAACTTCCAACTGTTAGTCAGGAGATCCGGACTAACCTGATGAAGCGTTTTGAAGTTGAAGGATTGGATCCGATTCGGGAAGACTTAAAGCGACTGGATCCTCAACATTACAACGAGGTGGATCTCAACAATTACAAACGAGTGATCCACGCCCTTGAAATATGTTTAATGACAGGAAGACCCTATTCTGAACTACGTACAAATACAAAAAAAACACGTCCTTTTCGCATTATAAAAATCGGACTGACCCGCGATCGGGAAGAACTCTGCGACCGTATCAATGCCCGGGTTGATCAGATGATGCGCGATGGACTACTGGAAGAAGCCCGGCATGTATATCCTTACAAACATCTCAATTCACTTAATACTGTTGGATATAAGGAGATGTTTAATTACCTTGACGGTGAATGGCCTTTGGATTTTGCAATTGAGAAAATAAAACGTAATAGCCGTGTGTATGCCAGAAAGCAGATGACTTGGTTTAAGCGTGATAAAGAAATCAACTGGTTTCATCCGGACAACATAGAAGGCATATTAACTTTCCTGGACGAACAACTAAATCGTCCTGAATTATAACAATTATAAATATAAAAATAAGTGAGAATGACAACCGGACAGAATCAACCCAAGAAGAAAACTTTGCGTAAACAAATAATCCTTGTTTCCATTGTCTTATTTTTGCTTGTTTATCTGACTTCCACATGGTTGGATGAAGGAGGTAGGGTGCAAAAGTTCTCCTTCTTACTTTTTTTTCATATGATATTTATTCACATTTCACAAAACAAAGCCAACATCAAAGAGATGATTGCTACAAAAAAAGTCAACGTCATTACGACGCTGACCTTTATATCTTTTGTTGTGATGCTTAATAATTTTGTACTGGTTCTATTTGGTGTATCTTTTACAAACATGACCGTACACTACTGGTTAGTAGGTATTTTTCTCATTTTAGCAGTCATTCATAGCATTGAAAGACTGCTTAAACGGTAAAACATCATTCAAACCATCCTTCAACCAACTCTTGGTTTTTATCTTTCCACATCTTTGCTCCTTCAGCTTCAGATACTGTGTCGTTTGCAAGATATCCCATCAAATCGCTCATCTGTTCGTTAGTAAGCTTAAATTTCCTGAAGAATCCGGCGGCTAAGGGATCTTTCTCTGCAAAGCCTTTGGTAGCAACAATATCAATACGCTCGGCATCGCCAAATATTCCTTTAGGGTCTTTTAAAAATTTCAGATCAAAACGTGAGAACATCCAATGCGGCGTCCAGCCTGTTACAACAATCCACGTCTTATCTTCTACCGATTTTTTAAGCAAGGCAGTCATCGCAGGTCCGCTTGAAGATTGAAGTTTCATATCCAGCTGATAAGCATCAATTACCTTTTCCGTAGCCGACATAATTCCGGCTCCGGCATCGATTCCCACAATATTCCCATCAAATTTTTCTTTAACATCCTTCAGTTCATCCAAACTATCAACTGTTACATATGAAGGCACCACCAGCCCTATGCGGGCATTAGAGAAGGCCTCTCCTAACACTTCCAACTTATCCCCATACTGATTCATGTAATCTGCGTGAGTAACGGGCATCCAGGCATCCATAAACACATCAGCCTTTCCTGTTGCTACAGAAGCAAAAATGGGAGCTACATCCGCATTCTTCAAAGACACTTCGTATCCTTTCTCTTCCAAAGCAACTTTAGCCAAATGAGTCATTGCTATACCCTCAGCCCAATTTGCATAGGCGATGGATATCTTTTTCCCATTCTTATTTCCTCCGCCAGAGCAACCGGCAGCTAACATTAACAAACCAAGAATAACGCTTAGCGCTACAACAATCAAAAAACGTTTCATACACATATATTTTAAATTAAATTCTATCATTTATTCTTTGCCAACCCTTGAGTGATCCGATCCAGCACAATAGCAAGAATCACTACGGCGATTCCTCCTTCAAAGCCTAATCCTATCTTCATCTGAGTTATTCCTTTGAGAACAATCTCGCCAAGTCCTCCCGCAGAAATCATTGCAGCAATCACAACCATGGAGAGCGACATCATAATTGTCTGATTTACACCTGTCATAATGGTGGGTAATGCCAGCGGCAATTGAACCTTCAATAACAACTGCGACGGAGAAGCTCCGTAAGATCGGGCTGCCTCCACAATATCTTTCGGGACCTGACGAACTCCCAGATCTGTGAGGCGCACAACGGGAGGCATAGCAAAAATAATAGTTGCAAAAGCTCCCGGCACCGGACCGAGACCAAAAAAGAGAACTGCCGGAATCAGATAAACAAAGGCAGGCATTGTTTGCATTAAATCCAAAACAGGTCGCATCACTTTTGAAATTTTAGGATTACGAGCCGTAAGAATACCCAATGGCACACCTAAGATCAAAGCAATTGAGGTAGACGACAAAACCAAGGCCAAGGTTTGCATTGTTTCCGTCCAGAATCCCATCCCATAAATCAGGAACAGTCCAAAAAAAGTAAGAATTGCAGTTCCTTTTCCAGCTTTAAACCAGGCCAATACGGTAAAAAGAATAATAAAAAGATAAAAAGGTATCCAAAGTAAAGCCTGGTTAAAAACATCAATACCTCCACCAATCCCCGAATTTACAGCATCAAAGAACGGAGCAAAATTTTCCGTAAGCCATTGGATGGCTATCTCTATATATTTTCCTATCTGAATCATAAATCAATTGCATTTTGAATAATCTGATTAATCTCTTTTTGATCTTTCCCTGTCATTTCAATAATAATAGACGAAGGCGATACCACACCCAACAATTTGTTGGAATCACTTACCACAGGAATGACTTGTTTAATCTTTGGCAATAAGGTCAGCATATCCTCAACCGTTGTTGACTCCAGCACCGAAGGCACTTCACTCGTCACCACCGAATCAATCTCTTTAATTCCCTGTTTTCTCAAATTCACTACATCTTTTAAAGACACCTCACCCAGAAACTGACCATCAGTACCCACAACCGGTAAAACAAATAAATTCTTTTCTCGCATTTTACGGATAATAGCCTCCGGCCCCTCTTTTTTAAGGCGGGCCACCACAGGTTTCGTTTTCATAATGGAAGATGCGGTAATGATACGTCCCCTGCCTACATTCTCTACAAAACGTTCTACATAATCGTTTGCCGGTTCTGTAAGAATTTCTTCAGGAGTGCCCACCTGAACCACTTCCCCATCTTTCATAATTGCAATTCGGTCACCCAATTTGATTGCCTCATGCAAATCATGGGTGATAAATACAATGGTCTTTTGCATGGATGCTTGTAGTTGAAGTAATTCATCCTGCATCTGTTCCCTAATAAGAGGATCCAGTGCCGAAAAAGCCTCATCCATCAATAACACTGATGCATCGTTTGCTAAAGCCCTGGCCAAACCAACGCGCTGTTGCATTCCTCCGGACAATTCGTTTACCCGTTGATTCTCGTAACCCTTCAGTCCTACCAGTCCAACAGTACGTAATGCTTTTTTCTCACGTTCTACTTTAGGTACACCTTGCAACTCCAGCCCAAAAGCTATATTACTTAATACTGTACGATGCGGCAACAAACCAAAATGCTGAAAAACCATCGCCAACTCCGAACGACGCAGTTGTTGTAACTCCTTATCGGATTTTCTGGTAATATTTTCGCCATTTATGTAAACCTCTCCCAGAGTGGGTTCATTCAACCGATTGATACATCGTAGCAATGTAGATTTTCCACTACCGGATAATCCCATAACAACAAATACTTCTCCTTCTCTAATCTCCAGGTTTGCATTACGTACGGCTACCGTACATCCGGTTGACTTTAAAATCTCCGATTTATTCTTTCCTTCCATTATCAGCTTACGAGCTTTTGATTTATCGTGACCAAAAATGATGGAAAGATTTTTTATTTCTATTTTATTATTCATTGTAATCTTTATTAAAAGTAATACCCCAGGTTTATATTTGCTCTTCCGTGCCACGAGTTGCTATCGCCTCCATAGGCAAACGCATTCGTCCATTCCGGTCCTAGCCAAGCATGATTTTTTCCCAAAGCATAATCAACATAGGCATATACACCACCTGCAGTAATCATGCATCCTGCTACATTTTGAAAACTGTCCTTAAATTGTTTTACTCTCTTGTCCATCCAACCAAAATCGTTGTAGAACTTTAAGCTCGAAATAGGTCCCAGATCGACAGGAAGCGTATAGGCGAGGCCGGCTGTATATAAATTTGCTTTTGCAGCAACTGAATAGGGAGCCCCGTAAGCGGTCATCGTCACCACATCTCTTGAATCACCTTCCTTGTTTTCCGGATTCTTATCGTACGAAGCCAACTGTAGTTTCAGATCCCAACGTTTTATATTTAATTCATAGTGAATTGCGAAAGCATTGTGATTTCCGTTACGGCCGGTCTCAATATTATATAAACCACCTACCATTGCAGACACCCCCAATCGATGCTTGAGATATTGATCTCCAAAGGAAAAGTAAAGCTGACCGTTCAACTGATTATTTTCCTTGTTACTGCCTGCTACATCATATGCATACCGGCTGTCCGACACAGGAGATGCAGATCCAAAATCCAACTCCTCCGCATTCTTAAAGAAGGCAAGCGAGTACTCCCATTTAGTATCTTTATGAGTATATTTGATCCCCATATCCGAGTCATCTTCCAATCCGACATAGTAATTAATCTGAAAAAAATAACTATTCGAATTATAGGGAGTTATACCAAAAGGAACGCGGGTTAATCCAATTTGAATCTCGTCTTGTGGTGTAAATGCATATCCTAACCATCCGGATTTCAGCATACCACCTCCCGAACTCTTCGAATAAAAGCGGTATTCTGCATCAAGTATAATCTTTTTATAAGCTGCATCCACATCAATTCTGAAAACATCAAACCCAAAATCACCGCCTCTGTCCTTACTCCCCTCCTTCCAATCGGAATAGTTGTAGTTAAATCGCAAAGCTCCTCCCACAGTTACTTTGGGAATCTCTTGTTCTGATTGTGCATTTACAGCAATTGAAGTTGCTAAAAGAAATAATAATACTAGCTCTTTATATCTCATAAAGTAGTTGTTTTAGGCCGGACGAAGCCATACGAATTCCATACTGAACAATCAAAGTTCAGCTTCCGGCAGATTAATAAAATGTGATAAAAGCAGGTACTGAGATAAAGCGAAAAAAAGGCTTATGAAGTATCAAGAAATTAGATTCGGAACAAACCAAAAATGCAATTCTTACTAACAAAAAAACCTGCTTTTTATTATGATAATGCAAATATAAGGAAAAAAGTCGAGACAACCAAAAACCTAACTAATATTTATTCAGACACTTACATTATTTCACGGCGTAATGTCTGTTTATCTGTAATAAAAATCTGTCTCTTTTCTTGTCGGATCAACCCCTCTTCCATCAGTTCGTAAAGCACTTTGGCAAGAGCCGGACGGGTAACCCCGAAATAGTCGGCCAACTCCTGTTGAGTCTCTTTCATAACAAAAGATGAAGTACCGTTTTTAGCCTGATCAAGCAGGTAAAAGATAAGTCGGCTTCGAATCGTTTTACACGCTAGCAAATGTAATTTATCTGTCAGACATTTCATGCATTCGGCATTCAATAACAGAAACTTTTTAAGAAAGGATTCGTATTGCAGCAGAGCAGTTAATACCGAATCACGGCTAATTAATACTATTTCTGCATCTTCCAACACCGTAACTGTTACAGGAAAACGATTGTTCTCAGCAAAAAGAAAAGCAGGAGCCAAAGGGCGATGAGCATATATCGTCTCAATCCGAAGCACGGCACCGGAACCATCAACCATTTCTGTTTTAACTTTTCCTTTCATCAAAAGATATAAATGCTTACACAAATCGCCCGAACGCGCTACCAGCTCTCCTTTTTCAAGAAAAGAAACCGTATAATCCAGTCCGGACAGAAAAACTTCACGCTTTTCTGGAGGTATGGAGTCAAAAAGGGGGATTGTAAAAAGTTCGTTTATATCCATAAGATCAGAAAATAAGGTAACAAATCACTCTGTAAGTACTGTCTACTCGGTCAAATATAGATTATTTTTTTCACTCAAACAACAGATTCTTTGACTTTTGTAATATTTATTACAAATTAATTGATTAACAAGTTGCACCTTTACACCAAGTGTAACCTCAACTAAAGAGAATGACGTATGAAGATAGCCACTCTCATCAATCAGATTCTCCCAAACAGACGATGGAAATTAACCGCCATAATAATGTTGGGTGTTCTTTTCGGATTAGGATTCTACACAGTGTATGCTTCAAGGGCAGCCAGCTATCTGTCTGACGAACCGGCCACCTGTGTTAACTGCCACATCATGGCACCTTTTTATGCCACATGGAACCACAGCTCGCATGGAAGAAATGCCACATGCAACGATTGTCATGTTCCCCAGGACAATGTATTCCGCAAATACTACTTTAAAGGCAAGGACGGAATGCGTCATGCTTCCATTTTTGCCATCAGAGGAGAGGCTCAGGTAATTCAGGCAATAGATGAAAGTGCCAATGTTATTATGGAAAACTGCATTCGTTGTCATACTCAACTTAACACCGAATTGGTAAAAACCGGGCGAATGAATTATGAAATGGCCAAAGCCGGCGAAGGTAAAGCCTGCTGGGATTGTCACAGGGATATTCCTCACGGAGGAACCAACAGCTTATCATCCACACCCAATGCTCTTGTACCCTATCCTAAATCGGATACCCCGGACTGGCTGAAGAAAATACTTAATGATAAAAAATAAAACCTGATAATACTTTCACAATTATGGAAAAGAAAATTAAAGCATGGCAAGGCTGGCTCCTGTTTGCAGGAAGCATGATCGTAGTATTTGTATTGGGTATGCTGGCTGCATCCATCAATGAACGACGAGCCGAGATAGTAACTATTTTCAATAACAAGAAAACCGAAATAAAAGGTATTGAATCGAGAAATGAACTGTTTGCCGACAACTATCCCAGGGAGTACAACACCTGGCTACAAACAGCCGATACAAGCTTTCAAAGTGAGTTTAACGGAAATCAGATGGTAGATGTGCTTGCCCAGCGTCCCGACATGGTAATTCTATGGGCTGGCTATGCCTTTGCAAAGGACTACTCCACTCCTCGTGGCCATATGCATGCAGTAGAAGATATTATACATACCCTTCGTACCGGAGCACCGGTATCTGATACTGACGGTCCGCAACCTGCAACCTGCTGGACTTGCAAGAGTCCTGATGTTCCCCGGATGATGCAATCTCTGGGCGTGGAGAATTTTTATAAAACCAAATGGGGTGCCCTGGGTAGTGAAATCGTAAATCCGATCGGATGTGCCGATTGCCATGAGCCTGAGAATATGAATCTGCAGATAAGCAGACCCGGACTAATTGAAGCATTCGAAAGACAAGGCAAGGATATCAAAAAGGCTTCGTTACAGGAGATGCGTTCGTTGGTATGTGCACAATGCCACGTTGAATATTTTTTCAAAGGCGACGGCAAATACCTTACTTTCCCATGGGATAAAGGGATGACTGTAGAAACGATGGAAGCATACTACGATGAAAGCGATTATGCCGATTACACACACGCGCTTAGTAAAGCTCCGATGCTTAAAGCGCAGCATCCTGATTATGAATTATCACAAATGGGCATCCATGCTCAGCGTGGGGTGGCGTGTGCCGACTGTCATATGCCGTATATGAGTGAAGGAGGCGTTAAATTCAGCGATCATCATATTCAAAGTCCGTTGGCGATGATCGACCGCACCTGTCAGGTTTGTCACCGGGAATCTGAAGAAACATTGCGTAACAACGTATACGATCGTCAGCGCAAAGCAAACGAGATACGAAACCGACTGGAGACTGAATTAGCTACCGCTCACATAGAAGCCAAATTTGCATGGGAAAAGGGAGCGAGTGAAACGCAAATGAAACCCGTCATGAAGGCCCTGCGTGCCGCACAATGGCGTTGGGACTTTGCTGTAGCCTCTCACGGAGGGTCTTTCCATGCTCCGCAGGAATTCCAACGCATTCTTGGTCACGGTTTAGATAACGCAATGCAAGCCCGTCTATCCACAGCAAAAGTCCTGGCCTCGTTAGGATTTAGCGGTGATGTACCCATGCCAGACATATCCACGAAAGAGAAAGCACAAGCTTACATTGGATTGGATATGGCTACTGAGAGAAAACAAAAAGATGAATTCATGAAAACCATCGTACCCGAATGGCTTAAGAAAGCCAAAGCAAATAACCGACTTATTGTAAAAAATTAATCTATGTGGAAACAACCTTGGGGATACGCTGAAGGTGCTGTAATTTGTTCCGGACTGTTCATAACCGGTACAGCCCTTCAGTTTACTACCGGTCCCGTTAATGCAAACCTGTTTCAATATCCAATCAATCTATTGTTTGGAATATTTTATATGGTTTGTATGATCGTATTGCATTTGAACAAAAAGAAAAGCGCCGCTATCCGATGGCTTTCGGGTATGGAAGCCAGCATTACATCTATTGTAGCGTTCCTGGTCATGGTGCTCATTATGGGAGTTACCGCCCAGACTCCACAAGGAGCTACAGTTGAAGAAAAGGATTTTCTCACGAATTTAGGATTCAGACAGCTAACAAACTCTTGGTCGTTTGTACTCATATTTCTTTATATGCTCACGGTGTTGTTGCTTACTACCCTGCGTAAAACGCTAAAATACAAGACAGGAAATATCGGTTTTTTGTTAAACCATGCCGGTTTATCCATAGCCTTATGGGGTGCGATCCTGGGTAGCGGCGATCTGCAAAGATTACATATGGTTACTCAAACGGGTACTCCGGAGTGGCGGGCTACCGATAGCAAAGGCAATATTACCGAACTTCCGCTGGCTATTCAGCTGGAGAAATTCTCCATCGAAGAATATCCTCCCAAAGTGATGGTTATAGATAATACGACAGGCATGACACTTCCAAGCGGCAATCCATCCATGCTCGCCATGGAGAATGATTCACTTCAGGGAAGGTTGATGGACTGGCAACTTTCAGGGACACAATATTTACCTATGGCTGCCTGGGTTCAGGGAAAGTATGTGCCCTTCCAGAACGAAGGAGCTACAACTGCGGTCTACGTAAAGGCAAAACAGATAAAAACAGGTATTGTAAAAGAAGGATGGATCAGCTACGGAAGCTTTATGTTTCCACATCAGGCTCTTGAATTAGATAATCAACACAGTCTGGTAATGCCACCCCTGGAACCTAAACGATATGTTTCGGAAGTCACCATCTTCACTGAAGATGGGAAAAGCATTCCGGCCACGATCGAAGTAAATAAACCGATCAAGGTGAACGGATGGAAAATATATCAATTAAGCTACGACGAAACTATGGGTAAGTGGAGCAGGACAAGTACTTTCGAACTGGTGCGCGATCCGTGGTTGCCGGTTGTTTATACAGGGATAACAATGATGCTGCTCGGGGCGGTATATCTGTTTGCGTTTGCTAAAATTGGGAAAAAGAATATATGAGTTGGGATGATTTTGTCTGGTTTGTGATTGCCTCCTCCCTGTGCTGGATTGCCGGGGCTGTTGCTGCATTGATGCAAAAAGGTTGGAAGTTGCCTGTGTTGCTTACCTGCGGAGGTATTCTCCTTTTCTTTCTTTTTATTTTGGGAATGTGGATTTCCCTGGAGCGTCCGCCATTACGTACGATGGGAGAAACCCGTTTATGGTATTCCTTCTTTCTGCCAGTTGTGGGGGTAATCACCTTTGTGAGATGGAGGTATCGCTGGATACTTTCTTTTAGTACCCTGATGGCTATTGTTTTTTGCTTTATAAATCTACTTAAACCGGAGATACATAACAAAACTCTTATGCCGGCACTACAAAGCCCCTGGTTTGCACCACACGTTATTGTCTATATGTTTGCCTACGCTGTACTGGGAGCAGCCTTTGTTGTAGCTGTTTATCTGCTTTGGAAACAGAAAACAGTAGACTCTACTTCGATGGAAATGTGTGATAATCTGGTGTACGTTGGCGAAGCTTTTCTTACCATCGGGATGTTGTTTGGAGCAATCTGGGCCAAGGAAGCATGGGGACATTATTGGAGCTGGGATCCTAAAGAGACATGGGCTGCCGCTACCTGGTTGGGATACCTTATCTACATACATTACCGAAGTCACCATGCCTCGCGAAATACACCGGCACTGATAATACTTATTTTTGCCTTTTTACTGCTTCAAATGTGTTGGTTTGGCATCAATTACCTGCCTGCAGCGCAAGGAAACAGCATTCATGTATATAACATGTGAAACAATTAAATGACGCACAAAATGAAAACACCGGTCAAACTCTTTGTTGTATGTGCTCTGTTAGTTACAGGCACAGCTTTGCATGCACAGGAAGAATTCAGTATCAGTACACAGATACGCCCGCGGACTGAATACCGGAACGGGACCTTATTCCCCCGTGATGCCGGAGACGGTGCCGTTTTTTTTGTCAACACCCGGGCTCGCCTTTCCATGGAATATAAGCGGAGCGACCTAATCATGAAGCTTTCCGGCCAGCATGTTGGCGTATGGGGCCAAGACCCGCAAATTGAAAAAGAGGGACGGTTCATGCTAAACGAAGCTTGGTTGCAGCTACCTTTCGGCAACGGATTTTTCGTTAAAGCGGGTAGGCAACAGCTTTCTTACGACGACGACCGGATCTTAGGCACATTGGACTGGAACACTTCCGGCAGATGGCACGATGCACTTAAAGTAGGATACGAAAACAAAATACGTTCTGCACACCTGCTTCTCGCCTATAATCAGAAAATAGAACCATACGCCGGAATGGACTATAGTTATACCGATGCTCAACCCTATAAAACCATGCAGGGACTTTGGTACAAGGAACAAATTGGCAAAAAGTTCAATATATCGGCCCTGTTCCTTAATCTGGGGCTGGTACCGGGTAGCGCAAGCTCTTCACCTGTAGATGTTAAATATATGCAGACGATGGGTACCAATCTTAATTTTGTAACATCCGACTGGAACCTTTACGGTACATTTTATTTTCAGACCGGGAAAAATGCACAAAAACAAAAGGTTGAAGCCTGGATGTGGGCTTTAAAAGCCGACTACAAACTCAACGATACATGGAAACTTACCGTGGGCAGCGATTGGCTTAGCGGCGACAACCACCCAGCGGAGGGGACTTACAAAGCATTCAATCCGCTTTACGGAACTCATCACAAATTTTACGGGGCAATGGATTATTACTATGCATCCGGATTTCTTTCCGGTATGGCTCCGGGACTATGGGACAACCAGCTGGGAGTTTCATTCAAAGCCTCTAAAGATGTGGTGCTTCAGGCAAACTATCACCTATTTTCGTCAACAACAGACCCTAAAGACAGGTGGCTTACCAGCGATCTGGGCAAAAGTCTGGGCAGCGAACTTGATTTAGCCATCGATTGGCAAATACGTAAAGATGTAAAATTATCGGGAGGATACTCGGTTTATTTCGGAACAGCTACCATGGAGATGTATAAAGGAGGCAGTCAGGATTCATGGCAGGACTGGGGATGGGTATCTCTGAATGTAAACCCCAGGGTATTCATATCCAAATGGTAAAAACAGTAACAAACACATAATAGCAAACAAAAACGGGTATCTACTATTTATAGATACCCGTTATTTATTAAATCAACGAAGCTGTTATTCCTTTCCACAGAGAGTCATCCGGAACCGATGCCACTATTTCTACCGGCTCTTTGGAGACCGGATGAATAAATTGGGCTTTGCGTGCATGAAGACTAATCCCGCCATCCTTATTGGAACGTTCAGATCCGTACTTTAAATCGCCTTTAATAGGACAACCCATTTTAGCCAGCTGACACCGTATCTGATGATGTCTGCCTGTTTTAAGGTCGACTTCCAGCAAGTAGTAATTATCCGATCGTGCGAGCAGCTTATAATGTAAGATAGCCTTTTTGGAATTGGGCTTTTCTTCCGTATAAGCATAGCTTTTGTTTTGCTTTTCGTTCCTTACCAACCAGTGTTCCAACGTACTCTCTTCTGTAGGGGGACTATTTTTCACAATGGCCCAATAGGTCTTTTTAATATCCCCGGTACGAAACATCTCGTTTAAACGGGCAAGCGCCTTACTGGTCTTGGCAAACAATACCAATCCCGAAACCGGACGATCCAGACGATGTGCCACACCAACAAAGACATTTCCCGGTTTGGCATACTTCTCCTTCAACCAAGCCTTTAATATCTCCGAGAGTGGAGTATCACCGGTTTTATCGCCTTGAACAATTTCCCTGCAGGTCTTATTTACAGCAATCAGATGATTATCTTCGTAGATAACTTCCATATTACATATTCATTCCACCACAAACATGGATCACCTGACCACTTACGTAAGAAGATAAGTCGGATGCCAGGAAGGTAGCAACTTTAGCCACATCTTCCGGAGTACCGCCACGACGAAGCGGAATATTCTTTGCCCATTCGGCCTTTACCTCTTCGGTAAGTACAGCGGTCATCTCTGTAATGATAAATCCCGGAGCGATACAATTGGCACGGATTCCACGAGAACCTACCTCTTTGGCAATACTCTTGGCCAAACCGATCATACCGGCTTTAGAGGCCGAATAATTACACTGTCCGGCATTTCCGGAAACACCCACGACAGAGCTCATATTAATAATGCTGCCACTTTTTTGTTTCATCATTACAGGAGTGATGGCATGTACAAAGTTGAAAGCCGACTTCAGGTTTACGTTAATAACCATATCCCATTGTTGCTCTGTCATACGCATCATCAAACCATCACGAGTAATACCGGCATTGTTAACCAACACATCTACACGTCCGAAATCTTTAACAATCTGGTCAACCACATTGTGCGTATCTTCATAATTGGCAGCGTTAGAAGCATAAGCCTTCACTTTAACGCCCATAGCTGCTATCTCTTTTTCTGTTGCCAGAGCATTGTCGTCAATAGCCAAATCTGTAAAAGCAACGGAAGCTCCTTCTGCTGCAAACTTTAATGCAATCGCCTTACCGATACCACGGGCAGCCCCAGTTACGATAGCTACTTTTCCTTCCAATAATTTCATAACATTTATATTTATATGTTTAACACTTTATCAAACAAGAACCGGCAGAATAACCTCCACCAAAAACAGTAAGCACAATCAGATCTCCTTCTTTATAAATTGAATCATTTTGAGCAAACACCAATGCAGAGCTTACCGAACCGGTATTTCCCAACTCTTCGATATTTGAAAGGATTTTCTCTTCCGGAATCTCCAGCTGACGCGCTATATTAGACATGATACGCATATTGGCCTGATGTCCTATAAAATAGGTAAGATCGTTCACCGTATAGCCATTCCGATCTAAAAGATAGAGCGCATTTTTAGGCATATAGGTACAGGCTTGAATGAACACATCCTTTCCGTGGGGCATCGAGATTCCACCATCGTAGGGACGGAGCATCACCCCTTCGGGTCCGTTACTGATATGTCCCAATCCTTCGGTATATATTTCCAAAATTTTTGGTTCCTTACCGGTAACAGGCTCTTTAGAAATAAAAAAAGCGGCAGCGGCATCACCCCACAGATGTCCCGCTTTGGGATCATGCTCATTGCTGTAAGCCGAATTTTTATCGCCCGATATAATCAATGCTTTCGTTGCTTTTCCCATTGCGAAATATCCTTCCACCACTTCCAAGGCATTAACAAAAGAAGAACAGGCAGACGAAAGATACAATGCTTTCGCATTTTGTATGTTGTATTTCTGCTGTGCCACATGAGCTGCTGTTGCCACTGTATCGTAGGGAGAATAGGATGCTGATATAATGAGATCGACTTCCGTGATATCATAGGGTAATTTTGGCAAAGCATTTTCAATTGCTTCTAGGCCCATGGTCGTAACATTCTCTTCAGGTTTTGCCTTCGATCTAGTTAGTATACCCGTACGTTGAAATATCCACTCACTTGTCAATCCGTTAACCTTATAAAAATATGAATTATCCACCCTCTCTTCGGGCACATAAAACCCTGTTGCATTAATAAACATGTTTTCTAATTTTTCTTTATCTTGATTCCGTTGAATATCAAATTCATCACATTGTCTTTTCTTTGCAGACGTTGTGATACATTGTCGCCCATCAATCCTCTGATATAGGGTACTTCCAGACCTTTAAAAGCATGATGCAGTACAACTGCAGTAATATGTGTATCCGGCATCTCAAAAATTCCCTGAGCTACACCTTCGTTAAGAATTCCTTCAATTATTTCTGTTTCACGGATGTCAAAATTCTTCCGGACCTTCTCCACTCTCCAGATGTCACGAAAGAATGTGGCCTTTAGCGTTCCATTACGGAATACCAAAGCCTTAATAGCATCCAGGCGTGTATAAATAAAGGTGATAATCTTTTCATCCGCCGGCATATCTTTACTGGCTACGCTAAGCAGCGTTTTATACAATGAATCCAACTCGGACTCAACCACAGCCATATAAATCTCATTTTTGCTCTTAAAATAGGTGTATAGCGTACGCCTTCCCTTGCGGGAAGCCTGTGCAATATCATTCATGGTTGTATTATCCACCCCAGAGCGAGCAAACAATTGTCTGGCCACATCCACTAACATGTCACGTGTTTTTGAAACTGTAATAGGCATCGTATTGCACATTTTGATTGAAACTGTGCGCAAAGTACTCAAAAAAGATTGTATCTACCAAGTATATTAAAAAAAAGTTGCAATTAATTTGTTTTATAAAGATTATTCCCTACCTTTGCACTCGTTATCAAATAACAAACATATATCGCGGAGTGGAGCAGTGGTAGCTCGTTGGGCTCATAACCCAAAGGTCGTAAGTTCGAGTCTTGCCTCCGCAACAATAGAAAAAGGTCCTTCATAAATTTGAAGAACCTTTTTTTGTATCTGATAGCAAATCTATGCTCACCCCCGCCCATAATCAACACAACCAGTTTAATTATTTTACAAAAATATCCTTCACATCCTTCACTTTTTATTTCACTTTTTGAATTATCCTTCACTTTTTATTTATTATTGCATTCATCCGGCGTAAACAATTATCGATCTCAGCAAAAGTTATATAGCACCAACTATTTACAAGACTACGGTGAACTTTTCTTTTCATAACTACAATCTATTTTTTTCATCGTTATACACTATTCGTTTGTCATATGTTGAATGCAAGGTATCCAGCTGTCTACTTTGCATTCAACATATGACAAACGCAAAGGACACAGCTGACAAACGAATAGTTCTTCGTATTGAAAAAAATAAAAGTATTAAATGAAAAAAGCACTGCTTCCTATTCAAATCGGTAGCAGTGCTTATATTCTTTTCAATCTTACTGTTATATGTCTTTACAACCCTATTACATCTGATTAAAATTACGTCCCAACATTTTACGAATTTCCATTTCGTTTAATCCTCTTCGTGCAGCGTAATCGTCCACTTGTTCTTTGTCTATACTTCCAATCTGGAAATAATTAGATTCCGGGTGAGCAAAAAACAATCCACTAACCGTAGCGGTAGGGGCCATGGCTCCATTTTCTGTGAGCTTCACTCCTATTTGCGACATGTTAAGAAGTTCATCCAACGTGAAATTCTGCAGCTGATCCGGTAACGACGGATAACCGATAGCCGGTCGGATGCCCTGATACTTCACTCTGTATAAATCGGCCATTGTGAATGATTCGTCGGCTGCATAGCCCCAATATTCCTTGCGTACCTTTTCATGCAGGTATTCGGTGGCCGCTTCTGCCATACGATCGGTCAGCGTCTGCAAAAGCATGGCTTTGTAGGTATCACCCTCTTCTTCATACTTATTTTGCAAATAATCGGCACCGGCACCGGCGGTAACTACAAATGCTCCGATATAATCTGTTCTTCCTTCGGCAGCAGGCATAATATAATCGGCCAATGATTTATATATTTCATCTTCACGTTTAACCTGCTGACGGAGCATCGGGAACTTTACACCATCAATCAGCACAGAATCTCCTTCGCTGTTTGCCGGGAAAAATCCATAAACCGCTTTAACAAACTCGGCTTTCATCTCTACAAGCTTATCAAGCATCCGGACAGCATCTTTATATAACTGCATGGCTTCGGCCGCTTTGGCTCTGTCGGCTTCAGGGAAATCTGCCAACCAGGAAGCCCGGCAGGCATCACAACCATGTAATTTCGTAATTTCAGAAAAACGTCCGTTCAATCTCCATGCACTGAAGAAAAAGGTCCAGTGGATATATGGAACAATCTCCTCCACCGGAATATAGGGTAATACGTGTACTCCTTTTTGATTCGGCACAAAAGGTTCATACGATTTCCAATCAATTGGAATATGCTTTTCCCTTGCTTCTCTCAGCGGAACAAGCACCTCCTTTTTGGCAGCAAAAGACTGTCGTAACGCTTCGTAATCACTATATAATTGAGTTACAAACTCGTCCCTCGAATCCTTATTGGTAAATTTAGAGGCAATAATGGGATTTTGTGATGCATCCAACACATGTATCACCGGGTGACTGTAATGTGGCGCAATCTTCAAGGCTGTGTGAAGTCTGGATGTAGTAGCACCACCCACCATCATCGGGATCGACAAACCGGCTTTCTCCATTTCGGAAGCCACATGAGCCATCTCTTCAAGTGAAGGGGTGATAAGTCCGCTTAAACAAACAAAATCCGGCTGCTCTTCTATTGCTTTCTTTATAATAACATCGGCAGGCACCATCACACCCAGGTCAATCACTTCGTAATTGTTGCATGCAAGTACAATAGATACAATATTTTTTCCAATATCATGCACATCACCCTTCACCGTGGCAAACACCACTTTTCCGGCCTTGGTAGCACCGCCGGCCACCTTCTCCGATTCGATGGCAGGCTGCAGGATTGCAACAGCCTTCTTCATGGTTCGGGCTGTTTTCACAACTTGCGGCAAGAACATTTTACCGGCACCAAAGAGATCTCCTACGATATTCATCCCTTTCATAAGAGGTCCGTCAATGATATCGACCGCTTTAGGATAAGCTGTCAGCGCCTCTTCCAGATCGGCTTCCAGATGATCGCCAATTCCTTTAACCAACGCGTGGACCAGACGGTCTTCCAATGTACCCTCCCGCCAAGCTTCGTGTTTGTCTTCCGTCGCACCCTCTTTCTCAACCTTCAGATTCTGAACAAAATTGATCAGCTCTTCCATGGCTTCGGGGCGGCGGTTCAGAATAGCATCTTCAGCCAATGTGCGGAAGCCAGGTTCGATATCGTCGTAACTTACGGCCTCCGACGCATTCA
This sequence comes from Macellibacteroides fermentans, assembly GCF_013409575.1. Lineage (NCBI taxonomy): Bacteria > Pseudomonadati > Bacteroidota > Bacteroidia > Bacteroidales > Porphyromonadaceae > Macellibacteroides > Macellibacteroides fermentans. The sequence continues at coordinate 786,410 of NZ_JACCCY010000001.1, forward strand.
CAATACCCATATCCATCCCTTTTCCAATGGCATGATACAGGAAGATGGCATGCATTGCCTCTCGCACATAATTATTTCCTCTGAAAGAAAACGACAAATTGCTTATACCGCCACTTACTCTGGCTCCGGGCAGATTCTTCTTGATCCACTCCACTGCCTGAATAAAAGCAAGACCATATCCGTTGTGCTCTTCCATACCGGTAGCGATAGCCAGCACATTCGGATCAAATATTATATCATGAGGGTTAAAGTCAAGCTTATCCACCAACAGGCGGTAAGCCCTGTTACATACCTCAATTTTACGCTCGAAAGTATCTGCCTGTCCGGTCTCATCAAAAGCCATAACCACAGCGGCAGCACCTAATTGTTTAACACGCTGGGCATGTGAAAGGAATTCGGCTTCTCCTTCCTTAAGACTGATTGAATTAACAATACTCTTGCCCTGAACACACTGCAACCCTTTTTCCAAAACCTCCCATTTAGAAGAGTCTATCATTACAGGTACTTTGGCAATATCCGGTTCGGCGGCAATCAGATTCAGGAATGTGGTCATCTCCTTTACGGCATCCAACATTCCATCATCCATATTTACGTCAATTATCTGGGCGCCATCTTCTACCTGCTTACGTGCAATAGTAAGAGCCTCTTCGTAGTTTCCCTCTTTAATAAGACGTAAGAATTTACGGGAGCCGGCAACATTACAGCGTTCGCCGATATTCACAAAATTATTCTCCGGTTTTACTTCCAACAGTTCCAAACCGGATAACCACAGGCAATCCGGTTTGGGTGCTGGTTTTCGGGGCTTGGCACCCTTTACCAGTTCCGGATAACGGGCGATATGCGCAGGAGTAGTACCACAGCATCCGCCAATTATATTTATTAGCTGTTCATCCACAAAGGGTTTGATGTGTCCAGCCATCGTTTCGGGAGTTTCATCGTATTCACCCAAGCTATTTGGCAAACCCGCATTAGGATAAGCACTTACATAACAGGGGGCATATTTCGCAAGTTCCTGCAGATATGGCTTCATATCGGCAGCTCCAAAAGAGCAGTTCAGACCGATACTTACAATATTGGTATGTTGTACAGAAGCCAGAAATGCCATTAAAGTCTGTCCGGAAAGCGTGCGTCCTCCTTGTCCGGCCAAAGTCAGCGACAACATTATAGGCAGATCTTTACCCTTTTCTTTCAATACAACCTCGGCCGCTTCCAGTCCGGCTTTCACATTCAAGGTATCGAATGTTGTTTCAAACAAAATAATGTCTACACCGCCATCCACCAGCGCCTCTACTTGTTCTTTATAGACGTTATATAAATCCATGTAGGAAACGGCCCGGTAGGCGGGATTACTTACATCCGGACTCATTGAGGCTGTTTTGTTTGTAGGACCTACAGAACCGGCAACAAATATAGTTTTATCAGGATGTTCCTTCATAAATGCATCGGCTACCTCACGGGCAATACCTGCTGCACCCAGATTAATTTCACGTACGTACGACTGCATACCGTATTCCGCCATGGAAATACCGTTCGCATTGAATGTATTGGTAGAAAAAATATCGGCACCTGCTTCCAGATACTGACGATGAATTGTCTTGATAATTTCCGGTTGAGTAACAGAGAGCATATCGTTATTTCCCTTCACCTGTCCGGGAATGTCCGCAAAGCGTGTGCCGCGGTAATCGTTTTCGCCTAAACGATATCCCTGAATCATCGTACCCATTCCTCCATCAAGAATGAGGATACGCTCTTCGAGAAGTCGTAAAAAAGTTTGCTTGTTCATATGTTGCTATAATTAATCGGGAGATGTTTCAATATTTACAAGCCGAAACAAAAAAGCTTGTCAACCTTCCAAAGGTCTTTTAATAACATTACGGCTGTATATAAAGTTGTATAGCCTCCGGCCCCAGACCACCGCGATTGCAAAAAGCAACCGGGTTCCAAGTATCCAAAGAGCGGGAATTCCAATAGCAACAAATATAACAGTATCTTCTAGTAATGAATGAGAGACAGCTAAATGATGATTCAACAGATGGCCCTCCTTTTGCGTAAGCTTTTTTAATTGCATCTGCTCAACCATAATCGCTCCGCCATAGGCAAGACCTACAACATTCCCAACCAGCCACAAGAATGCGGCATCGCGGGGCAGACCGAAAATCTTCATCAAAGGAGCAAATAGGTCGGACAGTTTTTTCATAAGCCGGAATTCATCCAATACATTATGCAGAATCATCAAGCCTGTTACAATCAGCAAAATAGTGATTATTACCGACATGGATCCGGTAATCCAAAGGATAAGCACCTCTTTTAAACTTGTATCCTGCGTTGCTGCTAATGCCTTCCCTACTGTTTGTCCGCTCCATTCAGGAAGCACCAGATTTAAGGTAAAGGCAATCAGAAAGCTCATCGATAAACGCAGGATGGTCATTCCCCAGAAAGAAGAACCTGTTTTTGCCTGTATGGACGATTCCACAATGAGGTTGTGTGATACCAGGCACATTATTGCAAGGATGGTCGCCTCTCTTAATCCCAAAGACATCGAAGTAATTAATGCGATGGGTGCGTACAGCGGACCAAAGGTACTTGTTATAAAAATGATAGCTGTCTCGCCGGGTAATCCTACAAGCGAGAAAAGCGGAGAAAGGAATCCGGATATTTCGGCCAACCAGCCCGAATACTCAAGCAATCTGACCAATAAAGAGATGGGCAATATAATCTTCAACAGCCAGATACAAGTTCTGGCAGACTTAGGCAATGCATTCTTGATACACAACCAGATCCTTTCCAAGTGAGTTCCCATTCCTATTTCTTGAATAAACGGTCCATCTCCCGTTTGTCTTCTTTTTCCTTGATGGAATGACGCTTGTCGTATTCTTTCTTCCCCTTTGCAACTGCGATAACCACCTTGGCCAGGCCCTTGTCATTGATAAACAAACGAATCGGCACAATCGTAAAGCCGCTGTTCTTGGAAGCTCCTTCAATTTTTCGCAATTCCTTACGGCTCAACAACATTTTACGGTCTCTTCTGGCCACATGGTTGTTATAGGTACCATAAAAATACTCGGCAATATACATATTCTTCACCCACAGCTCGCCTTTCTCCATGATACAAAAGGTATCCACCAGACTGGCTTTACCTAAACGGATGGATTTAATCTCCGTACCGGTAAGCACAATGCCTGCCGTAAAGGTGTCGAGCAATTCGTAATCGAATGTGGCCCGTTTGTTTTTGATCTGTATGTTATTACTAATTTTCTCTTTCATTTTTCTGAATTATTCGAAACGTAAACCAGGCATTAACATGGAAAGCAGAAAGTCGATGATAATAGGTGCAAGTAATATCACCGCCGAAACAATACCAACAAATTTCAACTTCACATTTTCCTCTACTCCCATGTAAGATTCTGCACCCTCCCACACAATGTAAACCGTATAAAGAATAAAGATACGAAGAAAAAAGAATTCGGGTAAAAGCATGAGTACGATAGTAAGTGCATACACCAATGACGACGAATAGCCGACAAAGCATTGCCAGCGTTTCATATCTTTCACTCGTTTAAATATACTCACCCAAAGTTCATTAAGCAGGTAGGATGCCAGATAAAATCCACCAAAAAAAGAAACCAATGTTTTAATGGACGATTTCAATGCAAGCTCAACGTCAAATTCCTTCCGGGTGAACAACACTCCTAAAAAAGCAGCCAACGTTACCATTCCAATCAACGGATAAATAAACCGAGATAGAAAGTCTTCCTCTTTGTCTTCTTTCAGGGAAAGCATCTCCCATGCCTTTGCAGGCTGAGAAATAATTAGTATAACTAATTTAATTATCTCCTTATACATCTTCACATTTCTAATTGAAAGACAAAAGTATAAAAATAAGACATAACTTCTACTATCTTACTGTATTTTATAGTTGAAATCACATTAAACCTCCAATAAAAGAACACAATAAAAAAAGGGAACTGTCCACAGACAATTCCCTTTAATCCACCGTTTATTTGAAAATTAATTGGATGTACCCAATATTGAGCTTACATCCCACGTAATGCGTTGAGTAGCCCCTTTCACAAAGCTGCTGTCGGCATTAATTGTTTTAATATAATTAATTTTAAAGCTTAATTTATCATTGCCCAACGTTTTCTCCTTTTGAGCAATCTGTTTCAATACATACTCCACATCAAATGCATTAACATGATAGGGGGTGATTTCGGGAGATTTACCATCTTGCACCTTCTGGCATGAATAGTAAAAATTATAGATTCTGTATCCGTCTACTTCCTTTACCTCTTCGTTCGGATTGTAAGTTAGTCTGTACGTATTTTTCTGTTCTGTTTGTTCTTTATGCTGCGAATAAACAAATAGCTTGTTGCTGATAAAGTTCAACGAGGGAATATCGTAAATCATCTGCTCGTTGGGGCGTACTTTAAGTGAGTCGGTTGACGAGCTTGTAGGCCACTTATCCACATCCACATAGTTTGATATCGTAGCAGCATAGTAACCCAGTTGTTCTACATTCTGAACTGAATAATCTATATACATGTCAATCAGGCAACAATCACCCGGCTGTATAGAAGCATCCGAGTCCAGACCCGGCGAATAAATAAGGCTACCATCCGAAATCCGGACCACTTTTTTGTAGGTCAACGGTTGAGATTCCACAACACCGGCTATGCCGTAAAGGCTGGTTTCACTTCCGCCTTCTCCCAAACATGAGGTCAACAGTACCATCGCCGAAGCCAAAACCGTCAGCGTAGTCATTCTAAGTCTCTTCATCTTCATTCTTTTTTAGTAATTATATTAATTTATTATTAAAATCCCAATCTTAATCCCACATTAAATCCCGCATTAAACGGTTTTTCCGAGCGAATGGTTTCAATTGAACTTCCGTTATCGAAGTAGTATGCCACACCGCCTTCAACAAAAACATTCACAAAGCGATAAACCGGATAGCTTACTCCGGCCTTTGCGTTGGCCGACCATAACCACTCCTTCATCCGCACCTTTTCACTTTCCGTACCTAAATCAATTCCTTCGGAGAATAGTGTGTTTTTAACTATACCATTTACATTGATCTCGGCCATAGCTCCTGCTGAAGTATAGAACTGGAAATTATTCCATTCAGCAATTTTATAGACTACAGACATCGGTACTCCCAGAAAATAAAGTTTCTGTTTCGTCTTTGTATGAAATGTTCCGTTCGTTTTCCAATCAGACGACAGCAGGGTAAAGTTAAGTCCCGTCTGCAATGCAAACCGATCGTTCAATCGTCTGCTTACAGCCAACCCAAACGTAATCGGGGTATCATGATGTATATCCGTTTTCGGAAGCTCACTGTTGATGGATGGTGCATTCATATACATCAATCCTTTATCCGCCTGCATGGAATTCTTAAAAGTATACGTATTAACCGTATTACCCGATCCGGCAGTAAAGCTACCGCTTCCGAGGCCAAAACTCCATTTTCTGTCCGATTTTTCACCCCTTTTTATATCCGGTTGACCTGCATCGGCAATAAGACGGCGTGTTTCCGGAGCTTTTTCGGCAACCGGTTTAGGTTCGCTATCCTGTTTGGCGGCTATGCTTGGTTGAGAAGGTACTCCTTCCGTATTATTTGGAACTTCGGTCGCTACCGAATCTGTTTCCGTTTCAACCGTAGAAACTTTCTGGGATGCTGATTGTACTGCAGCATTCAATCTAATAATACGGTCCACCTTTTTATTCGCATACGTTCTGTCTTTCTTCTCTTGTACCGATTCGCCATCAGCCAGTTGAACAGGCTCTGTAATGGTTTTCAATTGTTCCTGTTTCAATTGGTTATCCAGCACTTCGGTTTCCTGTCTGGCCTGCTGTACCAAAGGAGACTGCAATGTTTCCTCCGTATAGAAATAGAACGTACCGGTTGCAATCAAAAAGACAACAGCTGCGGCAGCAGCCACATATTGCCATTTTCGTCTTAAGGGAACAACCTTCCGGGCTGGCAGACGCTGCAATATAGCATCCAGGTCGGCCGGATCGGGATCCGATTCAAAGTTCTGCAACTTTGATCTGAATATATCCTCCAATTGATCTCTTTGTTTATCGTTCATATCTTTCATCCAATTCTTTTACTTTCCGTTGCAATAACTGTTTTGCTCTTGTAAACTGAGACCTTGATGTACTTTCGGTAATTTCCAGCATTTCACTGATCTCTTTATGAGAATAGCCCTCTATGGCAAACAGGTTGAATACTGTCCTGAAGCCGGGAGGAAGTTCCTGTACCAGTTGGAGCAGATCTGCAGCAGACATTTCAGAAATAACCGAATTATCCGGATGCATCAGCTCCGCCGTATTATCAAGATCTACTGCTTCCCTCAGAATATCCGTTTTACGCAGATGCTCCAACGCAGAGTTTACAAATATTTTTCTCATCCACCCCTCGAACGAACCCGAACCGGCATAAGAATCAAGGGCAGTAAAAACCTTTACGAATCCATCCTGCAGTAAATCACGAGCTGTCTCTCTATCGCTTGCGTAGCGTAGACAGACCCCCATCATTTTGCGGGAGTATGTTTCGTAAAGCTCTTTCTGAGCCATCCTCTCTCCTTTCCTACAACCCTCTATCAGTTGTTGTTCATTCATTTAGTCAGATATTCAGTTCCTCCGCAGAGGTCGTTCAACAAATTAGATGAAAACATTGAAATAAATGCTGCATTCTGTTTATAAAAAAAACAGAGGTAGCCTCTTTTAGCACCGGAACAGAATCCATTGCTTAAAAGAGGCTACGCAAAGATAAAAATGATATGGTTAATGCTTATGCTTTCCGTCTTCTTTTTTAACAGGAACAGCACATCCGGCTCCATCATCTACTGGAACAGCATCCATCTCAATCTTTTTAAATGCCGATACCAAACGGGTGGCCGATGTTTTATCAGCTCTGTAAGTTACAACGACTGTACGCGTAGATAAATCGCATTTCAAATCTGTCACCCCCTTTTCGAAGGCAATGTTCTTTTCTATTTTCTTTACACAATGATCGCAATCCATTGCTTCAATGAAGAAAGTGGCCGACTCTTTTTTCTTTTTTACATCTTGTGCAAAAACAGTACTCAGTACACAAAAGGTACATACGAGAATAAAAACAATTCTTTTCATACTTTTACATTATTGGTTGTTTCACAAATCAATCTCTTGCAATATTAAAACGGATTCCGGCATAGATCTTTCGTCCGTGTACCGGACCGTAAATCATTGAGCCATCAAAATTATCACCTCGTGGATTAGAAGCATCTATTATCGGAGTATCCTGTGTAAAGTCAAACAGGTTCTCGCTGCCCACATAAACGGACCATCTGCGGAAGAAACGGGTAACCTGTGCATTTACAACCGTGTAATCCTTAAATTTACTATCCCACAACGGATGGGTGGTATCCGGTAACGGCATTCTTCCTCCTCCGTTAAATTGAGAAGTAACATCAAACTGCCATTTTTTTAGCGGGGTTTGATACGAAGCTGTTAACAATCCCTTATAATCACTCACCAAAGGCTTCTTCATTCTGTAAATCAAACCAGCTTCGTTGCGATAGTCGGTTTGGGCATCGGTATACCTATAGGCGGCCGTAAGGGTGAAACCACGGAAAAACGGATAGGTAGCTTCCAGCTGGAAACTATTTGAATAGGAAGATCCTTCCAGATTATAAAAACTTACCTCGTGGGGATTGCTATCCACATCCACTACCACTTGTTTATTAAAATCCGTGTAATACCATTCCCCATTCAATGTAAGTTCCTTCCCGGCAATCGGGATATAGAATGAAAGATTTAAACCTGTATTCCATGCCTCTTCCTGATCCAGGTTTTCGGCAATACGCATTTTGCGACTGCTGGCCAACAGAAAGTTATTTTCGGCAAGCACGTTGGCCGTTCGATATCCCTTTCCCACCGAAGCGCGTACATGAAACCAATCGAATGGATTGTACTTAATGTGTACACGGGGTGTTACAAAGAAATCGTATTTTTCACTGTAATCGGCGCGGATACCTGCCAGCAGAATGAATTTATCGTTCAGATTATAGGTATATTGTGCATATGCTCCAGACACCACTTCGCTTCTGTTGTAGGGTGTCCATCTGTTATTTAGTACCAGGTTTTCATTAAATCCATCGTAATTCAAACTCAATCCGGTGCTCAGACTGTGTGCATGCGAGAATTCCTTTTCATACATCAGGCTGGCATACACATTATTCTGATAAATATTATAGGGAGTAATGTCATAGATGGACTTTTGTTCGTGATATGAGCCCGAAAGAATCAGTGCTACACTCTCAACCTTCTCTTTATCTAAAATATAGGCCTGTTTGGTAAACAGCTCGGCCCGGTTGGTGTTCAGATCAATTACATAGGGATTAACCATGCCGCCGTGATGCGTATCCTGACCACCTATTCTGCTTTCGTGCAAGAAACGTCCGCCATATTGAGCCACATACGAGCCCGAATTATAGCTCCACCGGTTCATCAGATTTACCTGCTCTTTTAAGGGTGTATCCAGAAAACCATCCCCATTATCATCATGCGACATTTTATCGTTGGAGTAATGCACCAACAAACCTGTGGACAGCTTATCGTTTATATGCCAGGATGCATCAGTATTTGCTTCATATCTTCCGGCATCACTGGCAAAAAGATTAGCAGAGAAAATATCGGCCGTCTGCGGCTTCTTAAATTCCACGTTAATCTGCCCTGCCAATGCCTCGTAACCATTCTTTACAGATGAGGTTCCTTTAGATACCTGGATACTCTCCATCCAGGCGCCCGGGACATAATCCAATCCATAAAGAGAAGAGGCTCCTCTGAAATTTGGATAATTTTCGGTAAGCATCTGTACATAAGTGCCGGATAAACCTAATAATTTGATCTGACGCGCTCCCGTGGAAGCATCGCTATAAGAGACATCTACCGATGGATTAGTTTCAAAACTTTCGGCCAGATTACAACAGGCAGCTCTACACAACTCATCATAAGTTATTTTCTGGGTTTGAAGCACACTTGTTCTACTTGAAATTGTAGCCACCTTGCGTTCACTTACCACTACCTCGTCTAAGGAGACCTCTCCTTTTAACACAATAACCAAAGGTTCTTTACTGTCTTTTACCGCAACAGCTACGGTTTGGTAACCAATATAACTTGTTACCAGATTGGCTTCAGGTCCTTTACTCTTTAAGGTAAAGAACCCTTGTAAGTCGGTTGTTGTACCTTCCTGTGTGCCTTCCCAATAAACATTTGCTCCTATTACAGGTTGTTTGTTTTCATCATAAACATGACCTTTTACGACACCATCCGCCAGTAATCCTGTCGGAATAAGCATCATACAAAGTAAAAAATATACTTGTTTCAACATATTCAAATTCTTAAACGTTAATACACTGATGCCTTTCCTATCCATTTTTAGATACGGAAACATTCCATATCCTGTTCGGGATAAGACTACAATCCTTCATCCGGCAACCTACAGGCAACCGGAACAAAATCGTTTAAAAATTAAATCAGAAGTGTAGTGAGAAGCGATAAATAAACACGTGGGCATAGTATAGGCGGCCCATCCAGTGGAACAAAACAATGGCTGTAAACAGGTACAGCAGGAATCAACGATTGAACAATATCAAAATTTAAGTAACTCAGATCAAATGAAGGAACCTGTATCACAGGTATATCATCCGTATCGTCTGTCCATTCAAACTTAACACGCTTCAATCCGCAGTTAAGGCAGTCGCCGTCATGACGGAAAACTTCTCCTTTCTCGTTCATGAAATTAACATAATCGTGTCCGTGTGTTTCGCAACACAGATCGTTAACCACAGCATCCACTCCTTGTACAGCACACTCGTGACAGCAATAGTTTATATAATTAACCCCTGCTCCCCCATATCCTACGATACAGGCAAGAAAGAGAATTAAAACAACCGTTACTGTCTTTTTCATCTGTTTAAAGCTATAATAAGAATATATAACTGCTACAAAGATATAAAATAATCAAAACTCCAACCGAGTCCATTCTATTTTTAACTATTATTTTTCGTACGGAAGCAAATAATAAATAGTTTCTTTCGAAGGTTTGCTCTCTATCCGATAACGGGTAGAAGAGGTAACACAGAATGAATACATTCTCTCTATTTCATCTGTAAGCGGTAACCGGAAGGAATTTCCTCTTACTCCGGTAGCCAGCATATGAGATGATGTTTGGGTGTCCACAGAATCATTAATCGCATAATAAACAGTGTAAGATAAAGAATCACTCTTACCTTCGGGCACATCCCAGGTAAGCTCCAGCTCGTTATTTTCTTTGCGAACTTTGATCTCTGCAGGAGCCTCCGGAACAGCATCATCCAACCATTTGAGCGGAGGAAGCTGGGCGGGAAACTTATAGTATACATTCTTAAGTTCGTCGTAAATACCCTTGGTATTGTCCAACACGTTTGCACAACGGAAAAACGAACACCCGGCTCCACCGTAATATCTGCTATAGTCAATCTGATCGGTAATATCATTTTTTTCCCAGTCGGCTTCCTTTTTGTCCATCCGGTAAGCTCCTAACCCGGGCACAACAATCCGCCCGTTGCTAATCTCTACCCAATTATCTACAAACGGGAAAAAATTATCAAACTTATAATACATCATTGGCACCACCATATCGTGCTTTCCCTGTTGCAACCATTTTCCGGGATCTTGATAAACACTTTCGTAAGCAGTCCAACCCGCATTGGGTACTTTCGGAATACGGCTGTATTTGCCTAAAGGAGAACTGCTAACCTGAATCCAGGGCTTCACTCCCTTTATCCAATCATAAATCATGGATACCATCCGGGTAATATTGGAACGGCGCCACTCGTCTAAAGGCATTCCCTTACCTGATTTATTATAAGCTGCCCTGTCGGGAAACTTCTTAGCCTCTTCTGGATAGCGTATATAATCAAAATGAATCCCATCCACATCGTATCCATTCACTATTTCCTTTACTAGAGAAAGAATATATTGATCTGTTCCAGGTACACCCGGATCGAGGTACCACTCGCCGTTAAATCGCTTGCAGAGTGAGGGCATCCGTTTAACCACCGA
>NZ_JACCCY010000001.1:1102500-1204208 GCF_013409575.1 Macellibacteroides fermentans
TACTTCTAACTTTAGATCGTATGAATTATGCAAAATGTATATGCTTAGGGTTGGCGTCCTGCATATTTTATGCTTGCAGCATCTCTCCGGAACAGAAAAAGGAGATGGCTGAAGCAATGATTACTCTGATGTCTGATTCCATTATCCCCGACAAGCGAACGGCTGTTTTTGATGTGGAGCCTGTGGTAACGGACAGTCAGCTTATCCTAAAAGGGGTTACCACCAGTAAGGAGGCAAAAGAAGCAACTCTCAATTTGTTTGCGCAATTTAAGTGGCAGGTGGCCGACAGTATCAGGCTTCTGCCCGACTCTGCTTCGGTGGGTTCCATTTACGGTATTGTAAATCATTCGGTGGTTCCCATGAATTCGAAACCACGTTTCAGTTCGGAGATGTCTACCCAGGCATTGCTCGGTATGCCGGTGCGTATCCTCCAAAAGGATTCGTGGCTGCGGGTGCAGATGGCCGACAATTATATTGCGTGGACCGTGGCGGGTTACATCAAACAGGTTAGCAGGGAGGTGTACAATGCCTGGATGACTGCCCCCAAGGTGATTTTTCTTTCGCACTATGGTACCGCTTACAGCAAACCGGATCTTAGGTCTACACCCGTATCCGACCTGGTAAGCGGATGTATGCTGAAGCTGGAGGGTGTTGAAGGTAGCTTTTATAAGGTGAGCTACCCCGACGGACGGACGGGCTATGTGCGCACCACCGAGGCAAAGCCCGTGGATGAATGGCTGAAAGGGATTAATCTGTCGGCCGAAAGTCTGATCAATGCGGCCTACTCCCTGAACGGGACGCCTTACCTGTGGGGTGGCACCTCTTCCAAAGGGGTGGATTGCAGCGGGTTTATAAAGACAATTACATTTTTACACGGACTGATCTTGCAGAGGGATGCCTCGCAACAGGTTCACACGGGTATTCCCGTGGATATATCTGCCGGTTATGATAATCTGCAGCCGGGGGATCTGTTGTTCTTTGGCGAAAAGGCAACCGCCGATAAGAATGAGCGTATCATCCATGTGGGGTTATATGTGGGCGACAAGACCTTTATTCATTCTATCAACAACGTACATACCGGCAGTTTCGATCCCGAAAGTGACCTGTACGACGATTATAACACGAAGCGTTTCCTCCGTGCCTCCCGCATTTTGGGTGCGGTAGGAACGCAGGGGATCTCTACGATCCAGTCCAATCCTTTTTACCAACCTCAATAAGTTTGTTATGGAAAAAGGAAGAAGAGATTTTATTAAGACCAGCGCACTTGCCCTTGCCGGCAGTGCCGCTGCGGTTCAATTTATACAAGCCGGCAACGGGATACAGTGTGTTCCGGCGCTCATTCAGAACAAAAAGAATATGAAACTATCATTTCGTCCGTACAACCTTCAGCTTAAGCATGTGTTTACGGTAGCCAGTTATTCGAGAACTACCACTCCGGGGGTTCAGGTGGAAGTAACCTACGAAGGTGTAGCCGGATACGGAGAGGCTTCCATGCCGCCCTATCTGGGGGAATCTGTGGAGTCGGTCGTGGCCTTTCTGAGCAAGGTAAATCTGTCGCAATTTGCAGATCCGTTCCAGTTGGAAGATATCCTGCTGTATGTAGACGGACTTGCTCCGGGCAATACGGCGGCCAAAGCTTCGGTAGATATCGCCCTGCATGATCTGGTGGGGAAGCTGTTGGGGGCGCCCTGGTATAAGATATGGGGACTGAACCGGGATAAGACTCCCTCCACTACGTTTACCATCGGGATTGATACGGAAGAGGTGGTGAAGGAAAAAACACGCGAAGTGGCAGGGCAGTTCAATATCCTGAAGGTAAAACTGGGCAAGGATAACGACAAGGAGATGATTCGTGCCATCCGTTCTGTATCCAACCTGCCCATTGCCATTGATGCCAATCAGGGATGGAAGGACCGGGCGCATGCCCTTGATATGATTCACTGGCTGCGTGAGCAGGGTTGTGTTATGGTTGAGCAGCCCATGCCCAAAGAGCAGTTGGACGATATTGCGTGGGTGACGGCTCAGAGTCCCCTGCCCGTCTTTGCCGACGAGTCGCTGCAGCGTCTGGCCGATGTGGAGAGGTTGAAAGGTGCCTTCTCGGGAATTAACATCAAGCTGATGAAGTGTACCGGCATGCGCGAAGCGTGGAAGATGTTAACCTTGGGAAGGTCGCTGGGGATGAAGGTTATGATCGGGTGTATGACGGAGACTTCGTGTGCGGTTTCTGCCGCGGCCCAACTTTCGCCTGCGGTGGATTTTGCCGACCTGGATGGAAATCTTCTTATCTCCAACGATCTGTTCAGAGGTATGCAGGTGGTTAAGGGCAAAATCACGCTTACGGATTTACCGGGAATCGGTATCGAGAAAATTTAATACAGTCCGCCATGAAACAGTGTATTGTAGGGATAGTTGCCTTGTTGGGTATAACGGCCTGCCAACAGCAGAAGGTGGTTACGGAGATTGTTCCGGATGCCATACGCATTTCGGAAACGGAACGGCACAGACGCATCGCGCTGGATTTCCGAAAAGACAAGGAGAGTGTAGTGGCGTATATACAAAATTACTATCCGCTGGTGACCGACAGCATGCTGGATGCCTGGGAAGAGTCCAAGGCACTTGAGGTGATGTATGTGCACGGGAAGAAGTGTTACTTTAATCAGGCTGCCCCCAATCTGTTCCGCATTGATCCGGAAGCGAAAAAGGTGAAAGAGGCCAAAGAGGGCCGTTCTTTGTCGGCTTCCGAACTGGTAAACCAAAAGCATCTGCCGGAGGTGATTAATACATTACATTCGTCGAATACAACCCAGGGGGTGCCTGTACGCTTTGAGGTTACTTATAAGCTGACTGTTAAGGCGGATGCTGTTCCCGATGGAGAGGTGATCCGCTGCTGGCTTCCCTACCCCCGCGAAGATAACCGGCGACAGAGTGAGGTGGAACTGCTTTCCGCCAGTAATGCCGACTATCAGATTGCTCCTAAGGAGGCCTTGCATCGTACGTTGTATATGGAGAAAAGAGCCGAAAAGAATACGCCTACCCAGTTTTCGGTTGCGTACCGTTTTACATCTTCGGCCGAGTGGTTCGACCTGAAGGAGGAACAGCTGCGTCCTTACCATACGGAATCCGACTTATACAAGAAATATACGGCAGAGTGTGCTGCCCATGTTCTGTTTACGCCGGCGATACGGCACCTCTCCGGACATATTGCAGGCAACGGGGATAGTCCGCTTCAAAAAGTTCGTAAGATATTTACCTACATAAACGATGCCTACCCCTGGGCGAGTGCACGCGAATATTCCACTGTTCCCAATATTCCGGAGTATGTAATTGACAACAGGCACGGCGATTGCGGCATGGTGTCGTTGTTGTTTATCACCTTATGCCGGTTAAACGGTATACCTGCCAAGTGGCAAAGCGGGTTTATGTTACATCCCGGCGGAGTGAATCTGCACGATTGGTCGGAAGTCTATTTCGAGGGTGTGGGATGGGTTCCTGTGGATCAGTCGTTCGGCATCCCTCCTTTTGCTGAGGATAACGATACCCGCTATTTCTTCTCCAACGGAATTGATGCCTACCGGTTGATTGTGAACGACGACTTTTCGGCTCCGCTTGTTCCCGAAAAGCATTTTACCCGCAGTGAGACGGTGGACTTCCAGCGGGGTGAAGTGGAATGGAAAGGGGGCAATCTGTACTTCGACAAGTGGACATGGGACATCGATGTGCAGATTATCTCTCAAAAATAGGCCGGCATCGCCTCCTCTCTGAAATCTTTTTTTTACTTTTGCAGCCGATTCAGTTTTTTTCATTGTTCACCCTCTATTTAATTTCGTGAAGACACTCTATTAGTCCTCCCGGGACATTCGTTATTGTTTAGATTATTTAAGGTATAGTCTTCTTTTATGAAACAGGAAAAAGAACCTCTGCTGCAGGTAGGGGTATTTGTAGCCGAATATGCTGCACACATGATGGGGTGTGGGGTACATACTTCCCGTGTGATACGTAGTACGAAACGAATCGGCGAGTCTTTTGGATATACTGTTAAGATCAGTGTACTCCAGAGAAGTATTATTCTTACACTGCTTGATCTGGAAACGAGGGAAAATTACAATGAAGTAATAGACATCCCGTCGCTTCCCATCAGTTTTGAACGGAATTCAGAATTAAGTGCGTTGAGTTGGGAGACCTTCGACGAACATTTGTCTCTCGACACATTGAAAGAAAAGTACCGGAAGATTGTCTCCTCTCCCCGTATCAATCCGTTGTTTGTATTGATTCTGGTGGGTTTTGCCAATGCCTCTTTCTGCAAGTTATTCGGCGGCGACTGGTGTTCTGTTGGAATCGTGTTTTCGTCTACAATTGCAGGGTTGTTTTTAAGACAGCAGATGGCCGGCAAAGGGATCAATCACTTTGTAATTTTTATTGCATCGGCTTTTGTTGCCTCCATGTGTGCCTCAACGTCCGTTATCTTTGATACCACTTCCGAAATAGCCTTGGCTACCAGCGTTCTGTATCTGGTTCCCGGCGTTCCGCTTATCAATGGTGTGATCGATATTGTAGAAGGGCATGTGCTTACCGGGTTTGCCCGACTTACCCAGGCGGCTCTGCTTATCGTATGCATTGCAATCGGACTTTCCTTTACATTATTACTGGTAAAAAACAGCTTGTTATGATACTTACGGATATTCTTATAGACGGATTCTTTGCTGCTGTGGCAGGAATCGGATTCGGAGCAATCTCCGATCCTTCGTTACGCTCGTTCCCTTACATCGCTTTACTGGCTGCCGCCGGCCACGCTTGTCGTTATTGTTTGATGACTTTGGTGGGTATTAACATTGCATCGGCTTCCTTTGTGGGGGCTCTTGTAATCGGTCTGGGCAGTATCTGGCTGGGGAAAAGGATTCATTCGCCTATGACGGTGCTTTCCATTCCGGCTCTGCTGCCGATGGTACCCGGTAAATTTGCCTACAACATGGTATTTGCCCAACTGATGTTTTTGCAGAATATGGATAATCCCCTGGACAGGGCCAAATATATGGAGATGTTTTTTTCAAACACCATGGTTACCTGTACGGTGATCTTTCTGCTTGCCGTAGGTACCACCCTGCCTATGTTTTTGTTTCCAAACCGCGCTTATTCTCTTACCAGACATAAAAAACAACTATGAATACTTTCTGGAAAACAATTGCCGAGTACAACTCCGCCACCTGGATGTATCAGATCTTTATCGTACTGATCGGTGTATTTCTTACCCTGATGCTTCTGCGTAACCCGCAACGTTGGGTAAAGATAGGGATGAAGATTTACTTTATCGCCACCTATACCTGGATATCGGTGGTTTACTATCATATCTACTGTTCGGAGAGAAGCTACAATAATGTATTGTCTATCTTCTGGGCTATCCTGGCCATTGCCTGGCTGTGGGATCTATTGGCCGGCTACACCCAGCTGGAGCGTAACCCCAAATACAACGTGCTGGGATATCTTTTGGTGCTGATGCCTTTTATCTATCCTGTTTTCTCCATGGTAAGGGGACTTAGTTTTCCGGGTATCACATCGCCGGTAATGCCTTGCTCGGTCGTTACCTTTACAATCGGGTTGTTGTTGCTGTTCTCCCGCAAGAGCAATCTTTTCATTATACTGTTGCTGTGCCACTGGTCGCTTATCGGTTTATCGAAGACCTACTTCTTTAAAATTCCGGAAGATTTTCTATTGGCCAGTGCTTCGGTTCCGGCATTGTACCTCTTCTTTAAAGAGTATTACCTTACCGATCTGCATAAAGACACCAAACCCAAAGCAAAATTCATCAACTGGTTGCTGATAGCTGTTTGTGTAGGCATTGGGATTGTGCTTACCACTACGCTGGTGATCGAGCTGTACAAGGATGCCTGAAGTGCTCTCTTTGACTGCTAAAAGGGCGTAGTTGGACAATCGGTTGTCTTAAATCGGACAATTTGGGCAGTTGCTCCACCTCATCCGGCGCTATTTTTGCATAAAAAAAGAGATCATGAAAAACGCCGTGGTGCTTTTTGCACTTTTATTGCTATGCAGTTCTGCCTATGCCGGACGCAGCGTATTGTCTTTAAACGACAACTGGAAGTTCCGTTTCTCTCACCAGGTTCAGTTTAAAAGTGAACATCGCGTGGACTTACCTCATACATGGAATGCCACCGATGCTTTGTCGGGGAAACAGGATTACCTGCGTACGACCGGAAACTATGAGAAAAGTCTGTTTATACGTCCCGAATGGAAGGGTAAACGAATTTACCTTCGCTTCGAAGGGGTAAATACGGTGACCAACCTATTGGTAAACGACCGGCATGTGGGTGAACACCGGGGTGGATACGGGGCTTTCGTTTTTGATATAACCGATTTCATCACATACAATCAGGACAACAAACTATTGGTTAAAGTAAGCAATGCCCTTACGCAGGATGTTATGCCTCTGGTGGGCGACTTTAATATCTACGGGGGCATCTACCGGGATGTAAACCTTATTGTAGCAGATCCGGTTTCCATCTCTCTTACCGATTATGCCTCTCCGGGAGTATACCTGCAACAGCAGAAAGTAAGCAGGCAGCAGGCGGATATCCGGGCTAAGGTGATGTTATCCAATCATAGTGCAGAGGCTGTTCCGGCAGAGGTGAAGATCAATGTGTGGGACGGAGAGCGTCTGGTGCTTACCGAGTCGCTTAAGACCAATCTGGCTGTGGGCGAAAATCAGGCGGTAACGGTTCCTTTTACGATTTCAAATCCCCGTTTGTGGAATGGCCGTACGGATCCGTTTATGTATAAGGCGGAAGTTGTGCTGGTTGCCGGGGGAATAGAAGCCGACAAGGTGGTGCAGCCTCTGGGGGTACGGTACTACCGGGTGGATTCCGACAATGGGTTCTTTCTGAATGATAATTACCTGAAGCTTCAGGGTGTGTGCAGACACCAGGATCGTGCCGAACGGGGCAGCGCGCTTATGCGTGAGCATCACGACGAGGATGCCGCCATTATGATGGAGATGGGTGCCAATGCAGTACGTTTGGCTCACTATCCGCAGGCCTCCTATTTTTATGATCTGATGGACAAAGGGGGAATTGTGGTATGGGCGGAGATTCCTTTTATCGGACCGGGCGGTTATCAGGACAGAGGTTTTATCAATCTTCCTTCGTTCAAGGCAAATGGGATAGAACAGCTTCGCGAATTGATCCGTCAGCATTACAATCATCCCTCCATCTGTTTCTGGGGTTTGTTTAACGAACTAAAAACACTGGGTGACAGTCCGGTTCCATACATAAAAGAGCTAAACGAGATTGCCCATGCCGAAGACCCTACCCGCCCCACTACATCGGCCTCTTTTCTGGAAGACGGCAACGAGATCAGTAAAATAACAGACCTGATTGCCTGGAACAAATATTACGGATGGTATGGAGGATCGGCAGCCGACTTAGCCAAGTGGGCCGATCAGATTCACCGGAACTATCCTTCATACAAATTAGGCATAAGCGAATACGGGGCAGGCGCCAGCATCTATCACCAGCAGGATTCTTTAAAACCGGGTGATCCGTCCAGCTGGTGGCATCCCGAAAACTGGCAAACCCACTACCATATGGAGAACTGGAAAGCTATATCCGAACGTCCGTTTATATGGGGATCGTTTATATGGAATCTATTCGACTTCGGAGCAGCGCACCGTACCGAAGGAGACCGCCCGGGGATAAATGACAAGGGGTTGGTTACATTCGACCGTAAAGTAAAGAAAGATGCTTTCTATTTCTACAAAGCCAACTGGAATAAAAAAGACAAATTCATCTACATAGCAAACCGCCGGTGCGTTGACCGTGAAGAAGAGACCGACATCCTTGTCTTCGCCAACATCCGCGAGGCCGAACTGCTGGTAAACGGACAAAGCATGGGTAAACAGGTAACGGATAAGCAGGCCACTATCTGCTGGAGAAACGTTAAATTACGTAAAGGAGCTAATGAGGTTGAAGTACGAAGCACCAACAGAAAGGATACATTATCCGACAAAGTCACCTTGATAAGCAAACACTTATAATACAGCGTTAATACATCGGTATTGGACAATTTTGACACTTATTTCAGACTAATTTGTATGTTTCGACCAGACACTAACCTCTACTTTTGTCAACATCTTTTAAAGAAATATTTGTTAAATCATTTAATACTTACAAACATCAGCATGAAAACATGACCTCCCTTAGAAAGTCGGAATGGACTTTATAAAACGCGACTAAATTTATATTATTAAACCAACAATAGTCTATTGTTATTATGATGAACAATTTAAATTATTTTAATCTCAAAAAAACGGTGTTTGTAAGTGCCATCGCACTTTTCACTCCCGTTGGAATCGCTCAGGCCGGAGCAACAGAATCGGGTCTGGTTCCTTCCAAAGAAAGTGTATACAGTTCTTCTCCTCAACAGGCAAAATCTACCATTACAGGTACGGTAACCGACCCGTCTGGTTTAGCCATTATTGGAGCCAACGTAGTAGAAAAAGGCACAAGCAATGGTACCATCACTGATCTGGACGGAAACTTCTCACTCAGCGTTTCATCAAATTCAGTACTGGTAATCACTTACATCGGATACACAGAACAACAGATACCGGTTGGTAATCAGAAAAATTTCACCATTAAGCTGAAGGAGGACTCCAAAAATCTGGAAGAGGTGGTTGTGGTTGCCTACGGATCGCAAAAGAAGGTAAATCTTACCGGATCGGTAGCGGCTGTAAATATGGACGATCTGACCGACGGACGTCCTATCACTAACATCTCCAACGGTCTTGCCGGTATGGCGGCAGGGGTACAGGTTACCTCGTCCAGCAACCGTCCCGGAAACGACAATTCATCCATCCTGGTTCGTGGTCAGGGTACGCTTAACAACTCCGCTCCATTGGTTATTATCGATGGTACCGAAGGTAATATAAACAGCGTAAACCCTCAGGATATTGAGAGCCTCTCTGTATTAAAGGACGCGGCTTCGGCAGCAATCTACGGTTCGCGTGCCGCCAACGGGGTAATCCTTATCACCACCAAGCAAGGTAAGAAAGGGGCCCTGAAGATGGAATACAACGGCTATGTTTCGTTCGAATCCATCGGCAAGACACTCAAATCGGTAAGCAATTACGCCAACTACATGGAGCTGGTAAACGAAGGATATAAAAATTCGAATCAGCCCATTCCTTTCAAGCAGGAAAGCATTGATTTGTGGAGAAGCAACGAAGGAGGCGATCAGCTGCTTTACCCCAATACGGATTGGATTGATGCTACATTCAGCACCTCTGTCTCCACCAATCATACTATTTCTATGAGCGGAGGTTCAGAAAAGATACGTTTTTATACCGCTTTCGGATATATGGATGATCCGGGTGTAATGGATAATTCGGGATACGAGAAGTTCAACCTTCGTGCCAATGTGGAAGCCGACGTAAAATCGTGGTTGAAACTGGGTACTAATTTAAGCGGATATGTTGCCAGAACCGAACCGGGAACAGATAAAATCTCGGATGTGTTCACCTACGGTAGTGCCACCACTCCTGGGATGGTATTCAGGGCTCCCGACGGACGTTACGGTGCCATGAACAACCTGGAAGACGATGCTCAGTCGGCCAACAACAACCCGTTGTACCGTTTGAACTCCATCACAGGAAATTACCAGAAAAGAAATACAAAAGCCCGTATGTTCGGTACGCTGACTCCCCTAAAAGGGTTTTCGCTGACGGGTTCTTATTCCTACGAGATGGTGGACGAGCAACAGGAGAGCAAACCGGTGTTCATCGATTTGTGGAACTTCCAGAACAATACCATCACCAAAGCCGGTACTGGCCGTACTTCGGTAACCAACAAGAACATCAAACAGGAAAGAAACTTTATGGATGTGGTTGCCCGCTACGAAAACAGATTTATGGATAAGCTGGATCTGAATGTAATGGCCGGAGCCAGTCAGGAGCAATACGGATGGCAGTGGTTCAATGCAACCAAACTGGACCTTGTGGATCCGGGATTGGGCGTAATCAATGGTGCTGTGGGTGACGCTTCGGCGGGAGGTACCCGTGTGGAATGGGCCATGCGTTCATATTTTGGCCGTATCAACCTGGGTTGGGCGGATAAGTATCTTCTCGAACTTAATATGCGTGCCGACGGTTCTTCCAGATTCCTGCCGGATCAGCGCTGGGGTTATTTCCCATCGGTTTCTGCAGCATGGCGTATCGACCAGGAAGGTTTTATGAAAGAGCTTACCTCCACCTGGCTGGATAACCTCAAACTGCGCGTGTCTTACGGTTCACTGGGTAACAATGCCGTAGGTGGAAGCGACCAGAATGCAGGTAACTACAGTGCTTTGTCTACTTACTCGGTTACAAACTACATTCTGAATAATGCACTTGCCATGGGTGTATCGCAGACGGCTATCGCCAATGCAGCTCTTACGTGGGAGTCTACCAAGATTATGGATATCGGTGTTGACTTTGGGTTCCTGAATGGCCGGATGAGCGGTACACTGGATTATTTCCACAAAAAGACCGACGGTATCCTTATCGACCTTCCTGCTCCTGCAGTACATGGTAATGCCTCTATCCCCAAACAGAACAGCGCGATCGTAGTTAACAAAGGTCTTGAATTAACATTGGGCTGGAGAGACAAGATAGGTGATTTCTCTTACGGTATAAACGGGAATGTTACTTGGTTGAAGAACGAAGTAACCAAGTTTAAGGGCGACGATTACTCATTGTCAGGATCCAGCATGATCAAGGAGGGTTTACCCATCAATACGCAGTATGTGCTGACAGTTGACCGCATTGTGCAGACCGACGAGGATGCTGCCTATGTACAAAAGATTGTGGATAATGCTCCGCTGGATGAACTTACAGGCAAACAGAAGAATCCGTTCGCTGCCTACGGAAAACCGGAAAAGGGAGATGTACTGTATAAAGACCTCAACAACGACGGTTTGATTAATGACGACGACCGCACCACCATCGGTAACGGTCCGAATCCCGACTTTACCTACGGTTTGAATCTTACTGCAGCTTACAAGGGAATAGACTTCTCTGTACTGTTCCAGGGAGTAAGCGGCATCCAAATGCTATACCGCGATACCTATTACACGCCAACCGTACGTTTGGGCTATCAGATAAATCAGGATATTGTGGACGGAAGATGGACCGAAGGCCGTACAGACGCAACCTTCCCCCGTTTGTTGCATTACTCCAATTCTCGTAACACTCAAAACAGCGACTTGTGGATACAGGACAAATCATACCTCAAGATCAAAAACATCCAGTTGGGTTACACCCTTCCTAAAAGCTGGTTAAGCAGACTTGATATCGAGCGGGTACGTATCTACGGTAGTTTGGAGAACTTCTTCACCTTTACAGATTACAAAGGAATGGACCCGGAAGTTTCAAACACAAACTATCCAACTATGAAGCAGGCTGTTATTGGATTAAATTTATCATTTTAAGAGGAAACAATTATGAAAAGATATAAAGAAATATTGGTGTCGATGGCATCGCTACTATTACTTGGCGGATGTTATGATTTGGATAGATATCCATACGACCAGGTGAGTTCGGGTACTTTCTGGAAAACCGAGAGTCAGGCTAAACAAGGTATGATGGGTGTATACAATGTGATGAAAAGTGAGAATGCCTTCGGTACGGTATATGGCCTCGACTGCCTTTCAGATTTAGGAGTTGGGTACGACGATCCGGGGTATGTAAACGTGTACCTTGGAACCTACACCGCCAGAACGGGACAGATCGTGAACCGCTGGCAGACCCTGTACGACGGCGTGGTAAGAGCCAATACCGTGATTCAGAACATCGCCAGTGTAGAAACAACAGACGATATCAAGAATCAATACATTGCTGAAGCTAAATTCATGCGTGCGTTGTACTACTCTACCTTGATGAACTTCTTCGGCGGTGTGCCATTGTACGACGAAACACTTATTGTAGATAAGGACTTCAACAACATGATGGAGCCACGTGCCACACTGGAAGCTACCCGCAATTTTATTCTGGCAGACCTGGATGCAGCCATTGCTTCGTTGCCGGTTAAATGGGATAATTCCAATTACGGCAGAGCCACCAAAGGGGCTGCCTATGCATTGAAAGGAAAGGTTTTACTGTTCGACAAGCAATATGCTGCGTCTGCTGCAAACTTCGAAGAGATTGTAAACGACCCTACGGGCAAAGGATACGGCTATGCCTTGTATGCAAGCTATGAAGATCTGTTTAAACCAACGGGCGACCAGAGCAGCGAGATGATCTTTGCCATCCAGAATTCGGGTGGAGTTGGTCTGGATTACGGTATGCCTATGACTTTCTATATGGGTTCACGCTCCTCTTTTGGCAGTTGCTGGAATAACGTGATGGCTTCTACCGACCTGGCGGATATGTACGAATACAAAGACGGACGCCCTTTCAACTGGAACGAGATTGTTCCCGGATTCAACGAAAGCGCTACCGTAAAGGATAAAACATTCCGTGCAACTTTGTCGGCCGACAAGAAAACGGTGGTTGCCTATCCCCAGAGCAAGGAGTTGTTGCTTGAAATGTACAAACAACGCGACCCACGTATGAACATCAGTCTTATCCTGCCGTATACCAACTACAAAGGCTGGGTGTCTAACGCCCGTAAGGACTGCGAATTTGTGGTTGCTGTAGGTACAAACGAATCCAATGGATTTATCCGCAACAACAAACAATGGGATTCGTATCTGTGGCGTAAGTTCGTTGCAGAGTACAATATGGACGGCGGTATAAACAACCGTGCCCACACGCCCATCAACTTCCCGCTTATCCGTTATGCAGACGTGTTGCTGATGTTGGCCGAATGTTATAACGAAACAGGCAAACAAGCCGAAGCCGTAGCTCTGATCAACCAGGTTCGTCAGCGTCCTTCCGTTAACCTGGCAGCCCTCAACAGCGGTCCGTCCTGGTTGGAAGCCAGAACCAAAGAGCAGGTATTCCAACGCATCAAACAAGAACGTGCCGTTGAACTTGCCGGAGAAGGACACCGTTTCGACGATCTGCGCCGCTGGGGATTATTGATGACGCTTTCAAACAAAGAAGAGTACGGATTTACAGGTAAACGATATTTCACAAGAGTAGTTACCGAACGTGATTATCTATGGCCTATACCGGCAACTGAAATTGAAAAGAATGAAGCACTCACACAAAATCCGGGTTGGGATTGATCTGATGTAGTAACATAATGGATAACACTTAAAATAATAGAAGGGCAGACCTCACTTTTGTCTGCCCTTTTTGATTATCTTAGATGCAGGATTAGTTTCATATGCTTACATGACACAAACATGCAAACCACATTATAATATTGAATATGAATACATTACTTAAAATCTTCACATGCTGCCTCCTCGCCATCGTATGCCTTCCGGGGTTTGCCTATACGGAGCGTAACTTATTACAGAAAGAGGGCGATCTGGACAAAGTAAAGGCCTCGCTGGTCATGGATCAGAAATGGGTTCCCTACCCTGCCTATGCCGACAGAGCCGGATGGGATAAGTTGCTGGGATCCAACAAAGATGCTATAATCGCCCGGGGAGAGAAACTGCTCGACTA
Organism: Macellibacteroides fermentans; assembly: GCF_013409575.1. Classification (NCBI taxonomy): domain Bacteria; kingdom Pseudomonadati; phylum Bacteroidota; class Bacteroidia; order Bacteroidales; family Porphyromonadaceae; genus Macellibacteroides; species Macellibacteroides fermentans. The sequence goes on from NZ_JACCCY010000001.1 coordinate 1,116,098, forward strand.
TCAATGGCAGGTGGTTAAGGCAACCGATTACCTCGAGTACGAAAGGAGCGGCAACCGAAAGATCATGGAAGATCCATTTGGAAAAAATAACGGAGCCATCGCCGATTTAATGATGGCCGAGCTGGCAGAAGGAAAAGGACGCTTTATCGATCAGCTGATAAACGGTGTTTTCCAATCCTGCGAAATGACATCCTGGGTACTGTCGGCCCACCTCGGATCGCAGGGAGCACAGTTGTCTCATCGTTCGCTGCCCGACTACAAAGAACATATAATCGACCTTACTGCAGGCGATATGGGCTCTTTGCTGTCGTGGACCTATTACTTCTTTAACAAGGAATTCGACAAGGTGGATCCGGTTATCTCCCAGCGTCTGCGCAAGGAGCTGCAGGAGCGCATCCTGGATACCTATATGAATGTGGACCGTTTCTGGTGGATGGCGTTCAACCTGCAGCCGGGCGGTATGGTAAACAACTGGAATCCCTGGTGTAACTTCAATGCGCTGCAATGCTTCATGCTGCTGGAAAACGACAAGGACGTATTGGCCAAAGCGGTGTGGCGCAGTATGACGTCGGTAGATAAGTTTATCAATTACACCCACGAAGACGGAGCCTGCGAAGAGGGTCCCTCCTACTGGGGGCACGCAGCCGGTAAGATGTACGACTACCTGCAGATGCTGTACGACGGCACCGGAGGTAAAATATCTATTTTCGACCAACCCATGATAAAGAATATGGGCGAGTACATTGTACGCTCGTACGTCGGCAACGGATGGGTGGTTAACTTTGCAGACGCTTCGGCCAAAGGCGGAGGCGATGCACAAATAATCTACCGCTACGGAAAAGCGGTGAACAGCCCGCTGATGAAGCAATACGCCGCCTTCCTTCAAAAACAGGGAAGCAGCAGCTTATCTTCCGGTCGGGATATCTTCCGCACCTTGCAAAGTGTTCTGTATGCAAACGAAATGGCGCAGGAAAAGGCCAGTTATCAGGTTCCTGCCTACACCTGGTATCCCGAAACCGAATTCTGCTACATGAGCAATAAGAAAGGGCTCTTCTTTGCATCCAAGGGAGGATACAACAACGAAAGTCATAATCACAACGATGCGGGCACATTCTCGTTGTACCAGAACACCACTCCTGTCTTTATCGATGCAGGTGTGGGCACCTACACCCGTCAGACCTTCAGCAGCGAGCGGTACTCCATCTGGACCATGCAAAGCAACTACCATAACCTGCCGATGATCAACGGAGTGCCTCAATCCTTCGGCGCACAGTACAAAGCAACCCGGGTGCAATTCAACCCCCGTAAGAACACCTTCTCGGCAGATATCGCTTCGGCCTACCCGTCGCAAAGCGAGGTAAAATCGTGGGTAAGATCTTACACCCTGTCGGATGCCGGCTTACGAATCGAAGATGCCTTTACATTAAACAAGATAGTCGCCCCTAATCAGGTCAACTTCTTAACCTGGGGAAATGTCGACCTGTCGGCTCCGGGCGAGGTACTTATCAACGTGAATGGCGAAAAGATGAAACTGGTATACGACAAACAGGCATTCTCTGCTGCGAAAGAGGTTATCGAACTTACGGATCCCAGATTATCTAATGTATGGGGAAAGGAAATCTACCGTATCTCGCTGAATGCCAAAAACAGCTCCCTGAAAGGAAAGTATGTCTTTACCATTCAACCCGTAAAATAACAAAACACAAATTTGAATACATGAAACAAACGATTGCACTTGCATGCATGGCTTTGCTCTCTGCCTGCGTAGGAACAAAGCCTGCTAAAACTAATTTCCTGGACGAAAACATTGCTTTTGTCCACGCCCAGATAGGTAACGAAATCAAAACCATCGAAGCAAGCGGAAAGATTCTGAATCCGGTGACCATCAAACCGGACAGCTCGGTATTTTATTGTAACTTTTCCGACTGGAGAAGCGGTTTCTTCCCCGGTTCGGTATGGTACCTGTACGAGCTGACAGGAGATACCGCCCTGCTGCCATTGGCAAAGAAATATACGATGGCCATCGAGGAGGCCAAGAACCTTACCTGGCATCACGATGTGGGATTTATCGTTGAATGCAGCTTTGGAAACGGACTCCGCCTCACGGGCGATTCTGTATACAAAGAGGTGGTTATCCAGGCAGCCCGTTCGCTGTCTACCCGCTTCCGCGAAGTACCGGGTATCATCCAGTCGTGGAATGTGGAACGCGGTTGGCAATCGGAACGCGGTTGGCAGTGCCCGGTTATTGTGGACAACCTGATGAATCTGGAGCTGTTGTTTAATGCCACCCGGCTTACCGGCGACTCCACCTTTTACAAGATTGCCGTTTCACATGCCGACCGTACCATGGCTGAGCAATTCAGACCGGACGGAAGTTGCTACCATGTGATTGATTATGACATGAAGACCGGAGCAGTAAGAAACCGTCACACCGCACAGGGATATTCGCACGAATCGGCCTGGAGCCGGGGACAAGCCTGGGCAATCTACGGATATACGGTATGCTATCGCGAGACTGGCGACCGTAAATACATAGACCAGGCCATCAAGACCTTCAACTTCATGAAGAATCACAAAAGCATGCCCAAAGATCTTATTCCCTACTGGGACATGGATGCACCGGGCATTCCCAACGAACCGAGAGACGCCTCTTCGGCTTCGTGCATCGCCTCGGCCTTGTACGAAATCAGTACGATGGATGTAGATAACGCCGCTTCCTACAAGAGCTATGCCGATAGTATTATGACCTCTCTGGCTTCGCCTGCCTACCGGGCGGTATTGGGCGAAAACAAAAACTTTGTGCTGATGCACTCCGTTGGAAGTATCCCCCACAACTCGGAGATAGACGTTCCATTAAATTACGCCGATTACTATTTTATTGAAGCCCTTAAACGCAAAAAGGACTTATCAAACCAATAAAATAAGACTACTTACTAACAAACCGATTCCAAAAGTAAGGGTGCCCCAACAAACCGGGGCACCCTTTTTATTTCAACCTGTACAGGCAGGTCTGTATGGTTTCAAGCAATTATTACTGCTTGTCTTCCTTCTTTCTGTAATCGGCCGGGGTAATATTGAACTGGGCCTTAAAGCAACGGCTGAAGTACCGCGGAGAACCAAATCCCAGCTGGTCGGATATCTCGGCAATCTGCATATCCGGATTACTCTTCAGCATCTGCGCCGCCCGTTTCAATTTGTAATTCAGCACAAAGTCGTTGGGAGTCATCCCCGTCAGCGCCTTGAACTTGGCAAACAACGAACTGCGGCTTAAGCCCAGCTCCTTGGCCAGCAGATTCATATCAAACTCCATGTTATCAATGTTATCCGATATAATCTGACTCACCGTATCCAGAAAACGCTGGTCAATGGGATTGTTGGCAAGCTCCATTGTTTCGAAATTCTGCTGTCTGGTAAACTTCTTCTGAAGTATGATACGGTTCCGCACCAGGTTGTTGCACCGTGCCACCAGCACCTTCGCATTGAAAGGCTTACCAATGTAATCGTCGGCGCCCCGCTGCAACCCCTCTATACTTTGATCCGAGGTAGTAAGCGCTGTAAGCAGCACCACCGGAATATGGCAAAGGTCAAAGTTGTTTTTAATCCTCACGCACATCTCCGTACCGGTCATCTCCGGCATCATGATATCACTCAGCACAATATCCGGTTTCTCATCCATAGCCATCTGCAACCCCTCCTTGCCGTTGCGGGCCACCACAACGCGGTACAAACCGGTAAACAACGACGTAAGTATCTGCAACAGCTCATCGTTATCCTCCACAATCAACATCGTGCGAAGCTCACCGTCGGCTTCATCGGATTGGCCGGCAGCCGTAAGATCGTCCGCCAAAGCCTCCCGGTCCCATACAACCGGAGCCGGCTGGGTAACCTGGTCCCTTGCATCCGTCGAAATCTCATTATCGGAAAAATGATCCGCCCCCTTGGGCAACCTCACAATAAAGATGCTTCCGTAGCCCGGTCTGCTCTCGGCCGTCACCACTCCATGATGCAATTCGATGATACTCTTTGCCAATGAAAGTCCGATTCCCGTTCCGGGTGAAGTCTTGGCCTCGTACCTTCCGCTTTCACTCTGGTAAAAGCGGTCGAATATCCTGGACAACTCCTCTTTGTTTATCCCCACCCCGCTGTCTATCACCTTCACAACGATCTCGCCGTCGGTCTCCTCCATCACCACCTCGATGGTACCATTCTGTTTTGTAAACTTAAACGCATTGTTAAGCAGGTTGTAGAACACCTTTTGCAGTTGGTTGGCGTCGTACCAGCACAGGATGGAATCGGCGGGCGACTGAAAACGATAATCAATATTTTTCTTAACGGCATACTCGTTAAACGACAGATATATATCCTTTACAAAACCCACCAGATTCTGTTCGGAAACCTTCAACGTGATATGCCCCAGCTCCAGTTTGCGGAAATCCAGCAGTTCGCTGATAAGCGAGAGCATCTGGCTCGCATTCTTATAGATCTTAAGAAGTTTGCCGTAAACCGTAGGCGCCAGGCTGCCTCCCTGCAGAAGTAATTCAATCTGAGCGATAATCAACGTAAGCGGCGTACGGAACTCGTGGGAAATATTGGAGAAAAACTGAAGCTTGGCCTGGTTAAGCTCCTCAATCCGGTCCTTCTCCTTTCGTTCATAATCGAGGGAGGTGCGCAACACCAGCTGCGCATGTTTAAAGCGGTAGAAAACAATCAGAACAGCCGCTATCAGCAACAGATACAGTGTATAGGCCAGCGGAGTAGCGTAGAAAGGCGACTTTACGATAATCTCCATTTCGATGGACTTTGGCAACACCGACGGATCGTACTCCTTCTCGCGTACATGCAAAACGTACCGGCCGGGAGCTAAGTTCGTGTAGGTAATCTCTCGGTTGGTATTGGCAATCCATTGATCGCTGTTGCCCTCCAGGCGATACTCGTAGGTAGCCCTGTTGAGCGTACTGATGTAATTATTAGAGGCAAACGTAATGGTAACGTTGTTCTGGTTATGCTTGAGCACAATCTTTTTAAGGTAGGGAAAAGACTCGTGGATGGATTTGATTTTACCCAAAGGGTGAATCAGCTCATTATTAACGTATAACTCCGAAAAGTACAACCGATAGTCTTTGGAAGCCGCAAACAACGCCTCCTCATAAAAAGAGGTAGCTCCGTCGGTTCCACCAACAAACACCTCGTCGTTGCGGCACACCAGCATACCACATCCGTCGTTTATGGCAGAGATGGGAAGCGCCGTACCCAGTTCGGCCGCCCTCAGCGTTTTACGTTCAGGATAAAGGAACGACAGCCCTTTATCGCCCGAGATAATCAGGTAGCCCTGGTTGGACTGCACAATGTCGTAACAATAATTACTCTGCAGCAGGTCGTTATCGGTCGCGTATCGCGTAAAGGTATCGGTTTCCCGGTTCAGAGAAAAAACCCCTCCTCCGTGCGTACCGAAAAACATACGCCCGTTACGATCTACAAACACCTTGGTAATACCAAAGCGCCCCAGTCCCTTCTCGTTGTTCCGATAGACGGTCTGATCCTGCTCGTTCTTCAGATTAATACGCTGTATTCCTGCAGACTGGCCTATCCATATATTATCCTTACCGTCTATGGCAAAAGTTATTCCGTTGTAGTTTACGTCCGAATCAAACAGGGAAGTCAGCTCCTCCGTATCCAGATTCATTTTTAAAATCCCTTTACGGGTAAGCATAATAAGGTATGTATCATTGTAAAGAGCCACCTGGTTCACAACATTTCCCGCCTTTTCGCGAAATACAGCACTTACTTCGTTCAGGTTACGGAAGGTTCTTTTAGTGATATCGTACACAGACAGACCTCCGGTATGCGTACCGATATACAATTTATTACGCCCGGCACTATAACAGATGCTTTTTAAATTATTGTGGGCGATACTGTTTTCACCCTCATCCGCCTTGTAATAGGTGAACCGCTTGGTTTTACGGTCAAAGAAGTTCAACCCGCCCCCTTCGGTGCACATCCATATATTATCATCCTTATCTTCCACCATGTGTCCCACAAACTGGTAACTCAAACAATCGTTACGAGAGGCATCGGCCGAATAATAGGTAAATAAATCCGTTTCCGGATTAAAATAGTGAACCCCGCCATAGTAGGTACCTATCCATAAAGTACCCTGCACATCCTTATAGGTGGCAAATACCGAAGCATGGGTAAGACTGCCCGGCAGATCGTCTCGGGTGTAGACCGTCATTTTATTTGTCCGCGGATTGTACTTATTCAGGCCCGTAAAGGTACCTATCCAGAGGTTTCCGTAATTATCTTCGGCAAAGCTCCGTATGTGGTTGCTGGTTATACTGTTGGGGTTATGAGCCTCGTGCATAAACTTGCGTATATCCCCCGCCTTATCCCGGCAATACATACCGTTCTCGCGCGTGGCAATCCACAAATTGGCCTTGGAATCTTCAAATATCTCATAGATATCTTCGTTGGGTATCACACACTTTAGCTGCCTGTTTTTACCAACCAGGTAAAGCCCTTTTAGCGTACCCAGCCAAAGCTGTTTGTTTGAATCCACAAATATATCCTGTACATAATTCCCTTCCAGTTTCAGTACAAAGTCGGCCTTCCCCGTCTCCGGTCTCCATATATAAAGCGAATCGGAAGCACTGAACCACACCTTATTATCCTGGTAAGCAACTGTACGCACCCCCTTCTCTGCAAGCCGGTAGAATTTATCCTCCTTAAAATCATAGCGCAGCAAGGCACCGTCCGAAACAATGTATAGACTCCCCTTCTTGTCGCCGTCGATGGGAAAATTACTATTACCCAGATAGCTGGAATTAAGCTGGTTGAAGGGATCATCCGTAGCTGCGGGTTTGAAGGAAAAGGTACGATTGCCATTAAACATGCTGAGCCCCTCCTGGGTACCGAACCACATCCGTCCCAGCTCGTCCTGATAGATAGACATCACAGAAAGTTGAGACAGGCCCTCTTTCATTCCTATATGCTTGAAGAAGACAGGAAACAACGGGCAGGCAATCAATAGCAGACAGAAGGTTACAAACAATTTCTTCATGTAGAATGTTAAAATAATAAAATGCAAAGATAGGTAAAAATCTCATTAAATATTCTATATTTGCATTATTCAGACCTGTATTCATACCCGTAACCGGGGCTCCTTATCTACACATTAAAGCCACAAGTAGAAAATGTGTTTACAACCTGCTTCCACACCTCATTTATACATTTATTTAGTTATCTACACCTTAAAAACATTCGGTTATGAACATCTATCAACGCGCAAAAAACCTGCTGCTGGCACCTGCCAAAGAGTGGCAATCCATTGATGAAGAAGATGTAAACAGCAGTCACGTGCTCACCTACCTGCTTGTGCTCGCATTAATCCCTGCAGTTGCAGGCTTTATCGGAATGGGCTTTATCGGATTAAATGTATTCGGCATCCATTCCGGCTCCATAGGCTGGGGCTTCAGACATGCCATCTCCTCCTACCTCGGTATAGTTGGCGGAGCCTATATCTCTGCTTTTGTAATCGACTTTCTGGCAGACAAGTTTCAGGCCACCAGCAGCTTCAACGTAGCCTTTAAAGTAGTGGCCTATTCGTACACCCCCATGTGTGTGGCAGGTGTGTTTTACCTTATTCCCTCGCTCTCGTTTCTGGTTCCCCTTGCCGGGCTGTACGGACTTTACATATTGTACACCGGGATGAAGCCCATGCTAAAAGTTCCGGAAGATAAGATGATGGGCTACTTCATTGTATGCCTGCTATCCATTATTGTTGTCTCGATGGTTGTGGGAGCCATCTTCGGAGCCATATTTATCAACTCCGTTTACTTTTAAGAATCACATAAGCAACTGATATTCAAAAACAAATTAGTACAACCCGATTAAAATTTACTCGTATGAAGAAGATTACACTCATCATTCTTATTATGCTTTCCGTAACCGGATTACAAGCGCAGAACATCTTTTTCCCAACCAAGGTAGGCTCCGTACAAACCTATGCGACACTCAACAACAAAGGCAAGGTGGAAGGGTATGTAAGGCAGACCATAACAGACATCAAAGGCGGCGGCAACGACATGACCATCAGCTACCTGAGCGAAATAATAGACAAAGAGAACAAGGATGGCGAGGCCAAGATGTCTATTCCGCTAACCATCCATATAAAGGACGGAATTATGTATTTCGATTTAAATTCGATGATGCCTGCTCAGAAGGATCAGCCCCAGATGGGTGAACTTAAGATGGAGATAACAGGAGCTCCCACCGAAATACCCACCAACCTGCAGGTAGGTCAGACCCTGAAGGATGCCAATATGGTGATGAGTATGAATATGGGATTCATTAAAATGAAAACCGAGGTAAACCTTACCAACGGCAAATGCCTGGCCATAGAAGACGTAACCGTACCCGCCGGCACCTATAAATCCCATAAAGTGACGCAGACCGCCCAGGCCACCGTGATGAAGATAAAATCGACCACCACCACCGTCACCTGGTATGCCCCCGGAGTTGGTACTGTAAAAAGCGAAACTTACGACAAAGACAACAAGCTGCAAAGCAGCATGGAACTGGTTGCCTCTAAGTAAAGCTTCTCTACCATATCCAAAGTTATCCCAATTACTCTCCAAAAGCAAAAGGAAAGCAATTGGGATTTTTTTATAAAAAATAATCATATTTATTTTGTCACCTCAGACAATGTTCGTAGTTTCGCGAACATCAAACAAAAGGGGGAAATAGATAGTGGATACAAAACAGTATACTCAAGAGCAGGAAGAGATAGCCCGCTTTGCAAAAGCATTGGGACATCCGGCACGAATGGCGATACTTTATTTTTTAGCAAGACAGGAAAGTTGCTACTTTGGAGATATTCACGAAGAATTGCCAATAGCAAAAGCAACGGTTTCGCAACACCTCAAAGAGCTGAAAGAGGTGGGACTTATACAGGGTGAAATAGAAACGCCGAAAGTAAAGTATTGCATCAATCGCGAGAAATGGGAACTTGCCCGTAACTTATTTGCCGGATTTTTCGGTGAATGTAAGTGCAAAGATATTTCGTGCTGTGATTAATACAGCACTTTTTTTTAGAGACAAAGTTCGTTGTTCTACGAACTACAATCAATCATATTGTTAATCACAAAACTATTTAAGAATGGAAATTAAAGTATTGGGTACAGGTTGCCCCAGTTGCAAAACTCTATTTGAAACGACTCAGCAAGCCATTGCCGAATTAGGAAGCGATGCCACGCTGACCAAAGAAGAAGATTTGCTTAAAATCATCGAATATAACATTTTAGGCCTTCCGGCATTAGTAATAGACGGAACAGTTGTTTCGGCAGGTAAACGGTTATCGCTGGCAGAAATAAAAGAATTACTTACTAAATAATCTCCCTTCCATGAAAAATTTATTCTATACTTTAATTGCAGCGATTCTTTTAATATCCTGCAGCAATGGCGCAGAAAAGAAAACAGAAACAGCAAGTACCGACGTAAAGCAGGCCGACCGGATAGAAGTGCTTTATTTTCACGGAGCTCAGCGGTGTGTAACCTGCAAAGCTATCGAAGCAAATACGAAAGCACTATTAGACAGTCTGTATTCAACTGAAATTGCATCAGGAAAGATTGTATATAAGATAATAGATATATCTCAAAAAGAGAATGAAAAGGTTGCTGACAAGTACGAAGTAACATGGTCTTCACTGTTTGTAAACCGATGGAAAAATGGAACCGAGGAGGTCAATAACATGACCGAGTTTGGCTTTGCCAATGCAAAAAGCGACCCCGACAGTTTTAAAAACGGCATCAAAAGCAAGATTGACGAATTACTAAAATAAAATGCAATGAACTTTCTTCAATCGATACTAGAGAACAGTTCCGTTCCCGTTATTACGGCATTCATACTGGGGTTATTAACCGCCGTAAGTCCCTGTCCCCTGGCCACGAATATTACGGCGATAGGATTTATCGGTAAGGATATTGAAAACCGTCACCGTATATTTATAAACGGGTTGCTTTACACTTTAGGAAGAGTCGTAACCTATACGGTGCTTGGCTTCATCCTTATACCGATCCTCCGTGAGGGCGCAAGCATGTTTGCGGTACAAAAGGCTGTTAGCAAATACGGGGAGATACTGATTGCTCCGCTATTAATCGTAATCGGTATTTATATGCTCGATCTAATTAAATTGAACATACCTAAAATCAGCATTAACGGAGAATACGTAAAGAAAAGAACAAAGGGTAGCTGGGGAGCCCTGTTTCTGGGGATTCTATTCTCCCTTGCCTTTTGTCCTTCCAGCGGAATATTCTTTTTCGGAATGCTGATACCGCTATCGGCGGCAGAAGCAGGCGGTTACCTGTTGCCAGTGGTATATGCGATCGCAACCGGACTGCCGGTCATTCTGGTAGCCTGGGTGCTGGCCTATAGCGTAGCCGGACTGGGAAAGTTTTATAACCGGATACAGGTATTTGAAAAATGGTTTCGTAAGATAGTAGCCATCCTATTCATCGCGGTGGGGATCTATTACGCGGTCATGTTTTATCTATAGAAATTAGTAACAATCAAATTATAAATAATGATGAAAAAGATTGAAATTTTTGATCCTGCGATGTGTTGTCCCACAGGATTATGTGGTACAAATATCAGTACGGAATTAATGCGTATTGCTGTCGTGATTGAAACATTAAAAAAACAAGGAATTACGGTAACCCGGCATAACCTGCGGGACGAACCTCAGGTATATGTTACGAATCAGGTTGTAAACGATTACCTCCAGAAGTACGGAGCCGAAGCGTTACCCATCACCCTGGTGGATGGCGAGGTGGCTGTATCTAAAACCTACCCCACCACCAGGCAAATGAGCGAATGGAGTGGAGTGAACCTGGAATTCATTCCCGTAAAATAAAACAATCAAAAAAGTATACATCACAATGAAAGCCTTTGATATATCAAATATAGAACTTACAAAATACCTCTTTTTTACTGGAAAAGGCGGGGTTGGTAAAACATCTATCGCATGTGCAACCGCAGTGGGACTGGCAGATAAGGGCAAGAAAATACTTCTTATCAGTACAGACCCCGCTTCCAACCTGCAGGATGTTTTCAATCAGCCGCTTAACGGACACGGTTCTGCCATTGCAGATGTGCCGGGACTTACGGTGGTTAATCTGGATCCCGAGCAGGCAGCTGCAGAGTACAGAGAACGGGTGATCGCTCCATTCAAGGGAAAACTCCCCGCAAGTGTTATTCAGAACATGGAAGAGCAGCTTTCTGGTTCATGCACGGTGGAAATTGCGGCTTTTAATGAGTTCTCGGACTTCATTACAGACATCCAGAAACAGGATGAATACGACCATATCATCTTCGATACAGCACCAACGGGGCATACCCTCCGGATGCTGCAACTTCCTTCGGCCTGGAGTACCTTTATCAGCGAAAGCACCCACGGAGCCTCCTGTTTAGGTCAGTTGTCGGGATTGGAAGAACGAAAAGAGATCTATAAAAAAGCGGTAGCAACGCTTTCAAATGCCCAAACTACCCAGCTTGTATTGGTTAGCCGCCCGGAAGCCGCCCCTCTTAACGAAGCCGCCCGCTCCTCTCACGAATTGTTATTATTGGGCATCAGAAACCAGCTTCTGATAATAAACGGGGTACTGCAACAATTGGATAAAAGCGATGCAATATCCAACCAGCTGCACGAAAGACAGCAGCATGCCTTGCAGAACATGCCGCAGGAACTATCCAACTACCCGCTATATACGATCCCTTTGCGGTCGTACAATTTATCGAGTATTGCAAACATACGCCGTATGCTGTACAGCGACAGCCTTATTGGTGAAGCAAACTATAATCCCATCGCCCAGCCCCGGGGAGTGGATCAACTGGTAAACGACCTGTACACCTCCGGTAAAAGGGTTATTTTCACCATGGGAAAAGGAGGTGTGGGCAAAACCACACTGGCCACCGATATAGCTCTTAAATTAACCGCCCTGGGTGCCAAGGTACATTTAACCACCACCGACCCGGCAAATCATATAAACTACGACCTTGCCGTTAAGGCTGGTATCACGGTAAGCCGCATCGACGAAGCCGAAGTTTTAGAGAAATACAAAAACGAAGTCCGCAGCAAAGCGGCCGAAGCTATGACTGCCGCCGATATGGAATATATCGAAGAAGACCTGCGCTCGCCCTGTACACAGGAAATCGCTGTATTCAAAGCCTTTGCCGAAATAGTGGATAAAGCCGACAATGAAATCGTTGTGATAGATACCGCCCCAACAGGACATACTTTATTGCTTCTGGATGCCACTCAGAGCTACCATAAGGAGGTGGAGCGCACCCAGGGAGAAGTTACCGGAGCCGTAGCCAATCTATTACCCCGTTTACGTAATCCTAAAGAGACCGAGGTAGTGATTGTAACATTGCCCGAAGCAACTCCGGTATTTGAAGCAGAGCGTTTGCAGATGGACCTGCAACGTGCCGGAATCAATAACAAATGGTGGGTGGTGAATGCCTGTCTGGCATTAACAGACACACAGAATTCGTTCCTGAAGGCAAAAGCACAAAATGAGTTGGTGTGGATACAGAAAGTCGACCAGCTTTCGCAGGGCAACACTGCCCTGATAGCATGGAGGAATGTGTAAGAACATCTACATATAAAGCAGATTAATCCTGAATTAAATTGCATTAATACCAATTCCTTTCCTTATTCGTTCGGAAAGAAATTGGTATTTTTGCCTTGTAAAACAATATAGGCAACGAAACTAGATGTTGTGCTGCTGTTTTAAAAAGGTTGACACGTTACTCGTTATTTTTTCGAATGTTTATATTCTTTTTTTGCATAGAGAGATAAACTTCAAATACGCAAATGTTATAAAAACAAATATATAAGTAACATTAATAATCTCTACTTTACCAAGTAAGTCTGTACTCCCATATTGATACTTATTCATTAAATCAAATAAAGAAAAATATGGAATAAATACTACAAATTCTGCTCTTTGAGAAATCAGGGATAGAACAACCCCAACTCCTGCGATACAAATTGGAATAACAAAGGTTTTAAACGATGTACTTACCAACAATTGTAAACTTGCAATTGAAAGCGTAGCAATAAACAGGCGGATAAAAAATATAAAATTCGCAAAGCTATAATCATAACTATTAAAGGGGTATATCGAATATACGTTTTCTAATATGAAAGCAGAGAGGAGCAACAATAAATAAGAAATCATTGCCGACATAAATGACATCATTATTATATATAACACTTTAGCTCCAAAAATATTTGATGTATTTACCGGAAGGGTGAATAATTTCTTTAAATAATCGTTTTTATATTCAATATCAAACAAAGAAAAACAAAAAATAGATATAACTATAGGATACAATAACGTATAAAAAGCCCATATATACCGTTGAAGAATAAAAACCCACGGATTTACGGTGCAGACTTCTGTTAAGTTCGTAGAATCGTACATTATATATACATCTACGAAACTAAAAACCGCAATCGGGAATAAAAGCATAAAATATAATCCGAGTTCTCGTTTACTCTTAAAGATTTCACCTTTGAATAATCTGTATAAAGATGTTTTCATATTATCGTTTTGTCAAATTCAAGTATATTTCTTCCAAATCCTTATCAACACTATCAAACTTCTGTATTTTAACCCCTTCATTATCCAACTTATTCATGAAATCTTTTTGCTCCCCCTTATTTAGGGTAATCAAAATATTGTTCTGCTCAATGGCATTAATTAATATCTTTGACTCCATACAAATTTGTTGAATTTTTAATATATCATTCGACTGAATATTGATTTCAACTGAAACATTATTCATAAGTTCTACTAAAGTTCCTTGGTAACACAATCTTCCATCATGCAATATACCCACATGTGTACATGTTTTCTGTATTTCACTTAAAATATGACTAGATAACAATATTGTTTTTCCCTCCTTTTTCAAATCTATTATTAATTCTCTTATCTCATAAACACCTTCAGGGTCTAATCCATTCAATGGTTCATCCAAAATTAAGGTATTTGGGTCGTATAATAATGCCATTGCAATACCTAAACGCTGTTTCATCCCTGATGAATACCTCTTCACCATTTTATCTTTATCCCCCATAAGATTCACCTTTTGCAATACATCATAAATTTTTTGACTATTGCATCCGTAAATATTCTTCAAATATAGAAGATTCTCATATCCAGTTAGATTTCCATAATATGCTGGAGATTCAACCAGACTTCCTACCATACTAAGTATTTCTCTTTTATGCGAGTTTAATTCTAAACCATTGTGATAAATAGTGTTTTGCAAAGCAGGTAATAAGCCTAACAATAATTTGATTGTTGTACTTTTACCAGCACCATTTTTACCTAAATAGCCATATATGCTACCAGTTGGAATTTTCAAGTCAAGGCTCTCTAGAAGGGGTTTCTTTTTGTAATTAAATGATAGATCCTTTGTTTCTATTGCATACATAATATCAGATTATAGGTATTATACGATATAAATTTTCATTCTAAACTCATCGCCATGAGGAACGCCCAGCGGCATGGCTCGGGAGCATCCGTCCCGACGAGCGACAAATCTATAATATTTTAAATCGTTCACCAAATTTAATGGTTAATTATTGAGCTGTCGTACCCCGATTAGATTGAACTGGCTTCTGTATCTTACCAATACGACTATTCTCAAAATTTCGTTCCTCTTCTGTTATAGGAGCTTCCATCTTTCCTTCCAATGCTGCATTAAGAATACTGTTTAGCAAAGGAGCCAAAGCTCCGTCCTTGCCCTACAAAGACTTACCTGATTTTACCCAACGCTTTTTCTGTAATAAAATTCTTATTTACAGCATCATCTATTTATTTATCGTCTATCATAACTGACATCTTGCTTTTAGTGATTTAAAAAACCATCAACCTAGATGAAGGTTGATGGTATGAAGCCTAAACCAATAACTTATACAGGTAACTGGTTCCGGCAACTGCTATCAGACACCAACCAAGCAGGTTGGCGGCTCCGGTGGCGGGGGTGGTTCCGTCGGCCCTTTCGTTGGGCATATTACCGGGGCGCTGCCTTTGACCGTACTGTCCGGAATCACCCGGTTGGCTATAGGGATTGGATTGACAGGAGTTTCCACATTGCTCGGAGGCGCTGTGGTATCCGGAGGCGGGCGCTGACTGAGGGTTACAATTACACCCAGGGCAGCCAGGGCAATCTCCTTTTCTTCCATTACAAGAGCCAGGAGGATAAGGATCTTCAGGAACGTGAGGGTGGACTTTTTGCTGTTTCCTTTTCCGAAAAAAGCAGCTTGCCACTACCAAAATAAATTCAATGATCTGTTTTACTTGTTTCATCTTTCTGTTTGTTTTAAGGGGTTGTGTTGAGAATCAATCTTTATGTTCCGGAAACTGCAATGCTATCAGCCTTTCCATATCGGCGGAAATCCGTATTAGCATCCGTTTGTAATTCTGGCGGTTGTCGCCGTTTACCTCGCTGATGTATCGGCTGTAGGCTATCTCCTGGGCATAGGCGGCAGGTACATTGCTTACGTTTGCGGCAACGGTATACGAGCTTCGTATGAGTCGGCAAAAATCGAAGAAGCTATCCCTTGCCGAAGCATAACTGCGAAACAGCAATCCCGTTTCGTTGAGCCGTATTTTTTCGCCTGCCCAATAATCGGTTGGACCACCGTAGCCGGTTATTCCAAAAAAGGAATTATAATCTTTGGATAATCTGCTTTCTGCCCATCCGCTTTCGATGGCAGCCTGGGCAAGCACCACTACCGGATTGATATTAAATAGTTTCCCCGCCGCCTGGGCCAGGGGATAAAATTGCTGTACAAAAATCTCTTTTATCATGTGTTGGAATTGAAGGTTTGTATTGAGTTTTCAAGATAAAAAGCCACACCCCGGAGGAACTAAACCTCCGGGAGGGGCCTTGGGGTTAGTACACGTGCTCTTTATCGCACTTTTCTTCTACGGTTATCGTTTTAACCACCTGCTTTTCGAACTTTGCGTTATTGATGATATAACGCAACTTTGCGCCCGGACGGAACACGATCTTAGGTCTCTTGAACATCACAGAGGAAAAATCCTCCTCCGTATCTGCTCCCCCGCTACCGGCCAGCATCTGAAAATTTCCCAGATCCTGAAGTTGGACCACATAGCCTTCCGCCAGTCTGGAAGCCAGGGTATGGGTGGTGGCATCCAGCACCGCTTTTACATCCGCACTGGAGGCCGTACAGTAATCGCCCACTGCCTCGCAGAATTTATCGAAATCCATTTTCATACTCGCCTTGGTCTGACCGTAAAATAGTTTACTGTCTGCCGCAGCATTCTTTCTCATATCCTTCCGTCGTACAACGGTAAATTGTAAAGCCATCGTTAAATTGTTTTTAATTGTTTATAAATAAATGCTTTGCTGATCAACAGTACAAATATACCACCCCCCGAAATCTCAAATCCACTTGTGTACACTTGTGTCCACCTATGTCCACTTAAGTAGAGATAAGTATAGATATGTCCACTTTGCATATGCTTTACAGCATACCTAATTATAGATATTTACGTCCCTAAAAGTTGCAAATACCAACTTATAAATGTATCTTTGATAATAGATATAAAATATTATTAATCTTATTTTTTAATCTTAAATGAAAGTGTTCACTATTAAAAGTTATGGTTTCGGGGAGCTATCTTCCCTGTTTTCGCCCGATATAAACATGGCCTCGGCCTCCAAACAACTTAAACGCTGGATTACCGGCAATCCCAAACTCCTCCACCTCCTCCAACAGGAAGGATGGGAAAAAGGACACAAACGGTTAACCCCCAAAATGGTGCAACACATCGTTTCCGTACTGGGAGAACCCTGAAAAAACCAAGGCTTCCACACTGTCCTAAATAAGCTTATTTGAACTTCAAAATAAGCTTATTTCAACACTCAAATAAACTTATCTGAGTCTTAAAATCAATTGATTTCAAGACAGGGAAACCTTGTGCTTTTTTTTGAAAATAAACTTATAAAATATGCTTTTACAAACGTATAAACTAATTCAAATTATGAACGAATTAAAGAAGAAAAGGTCTCGATTTAAAGAGTTGATCGAGACCTATTGCGGAGCCAACCCTTACAACTTCGAGCTGTTTTTAGCCAATGTAAGGAAGGATGAATATGCGCTCTCTATCATCCTCGAAATTATGGAATACATAAACGATCCCGCCTATTTTAACAACAAGGAACAGATTGTTTTTAAGAACAAATTCAAAAGCTATTTCCTCCCCAGGTTGCATACCATGCATAAGGAGTGGGACAAGAATTACCATTACGAGAATTTCATGCTCGAACTGAATGAGCATAGCTGCCGCAAAAATCGTGATGAGAAAAACAGGTTGCTGGCCAGAGAGTTCTTTTTAGTAATTGTGGGGCTTAGTATGGCACGAATCATAAAATTTAGCTCCAAAAGGCATTTCCTGAAGTGCATCGGTAAGCTGCTAAAAATAAATTACAGGCTTCAAAGTATACAAAATGAGTATAATTTGACTGATAAATTTGCCGTAATAAACGCGTATGAGTCTGTAATAAAGAAGATTAAGGAACACAGTCAATGATCGAAAGATTAATAAAACCGTCAAAAAAGTATACTTTGACCTTCCAAAAACATGTCGTATCATTGCAGCCGAAAGCAATTTCAAGCAATGAACGAAACAAATCTCCTCCGCTTGCGGAAGCGATTTAACCAAAGCCCGGTCGGAGGGCAAAACAAATCCGGAAAGACAATAGCGATTGTCTGAAGCATTCTCAGTAATGGAAAGTCTTTGAATTCCGGTTTTTTTTAAAAGAGTATTTGAATATGCATAATATATTTAAGAAGAGTTGGACATAGAGTTGGACATTTTGAAGCCAAAACCCGCATCAATTCAGGGTAGTAGGCGACATTTGAGTTGGACATTCAAACAAAACATAATTAATTAACTAACAAATCGATACAATGAATAAGTTTTTTGCCATGGAGAATTTACTGAAAAGCGGGTTTTACAACATACCCCGGGTAATCGTGGATAACGAGCAGAGCAGCTGTAAAAAGACAGCCCTCAGAGCCAGGATCCTCAGTTACTTCTACCAAAAAGTCTACTTTGCCAAAGGCGATGTAGTTCTGGATGGACGGATCTACACCTGCTTCAGGGGAGAGCTGATTGTTAATCAGGATGAACTGGCTGTCCGTTTTGAAACAGGCCGCAGACAGTGGACCCGCATCATGGCAGAGTTTACAAGAGAAAACATCATCCGCACCGAACAGGTAAGAGGCGGCACCCGCATCACTCTGGTAGCTTACGACTGCATTGTGGGTAAGAAAAGTGCCCAGTACAAGCAAACCAACGGAGGTGATAAAGCAGCAGAAGATGCAGCTCCCAAAGCTAAAAAGCCTAAACTGGGTGTGATGGTAGAAAATTACTACCCCGAGCACCACGTAAAGGGTTGCGACATTCCCCCGCTTGAGATTGATTTGGAGAAATTACGGGCCCTTAAAAAAAGGGATGAAGAGAGGTAGAAAGCAAACAAAAAACCATCTTCAGATAGTCATCTACACAATAACATTGGGAAGGTAAAAATAAAAAAATCACAGGAAAACACGAAAGGCAAGTTGGCGCCGACAGGCAGTTCGTTAACCCTAAATTTAAATAACAAACAACATGAAATCAGAAAATATTGGATTCAAAAACGAAATCAGTTTCGTATGCGCTCTCCTTACGGGAGTAGCCGAAAGCAGTCAGGTTTATCCTCGCGTTACAGCAGAAATGCTTACCAGCCGCGAATTAGCGCTGATATACAAGGGAATTATCGAGCTTTTCAACAACGGAAAAGCCATGGACTACACCCTGGTAGAACACGAGATGCGGGCCCTGGACCACGAGCTATATGCCGAGATGAACGGACTAAACTACGTGGGAGACGGATTATTGTCTGTAGTGGACGATGTACACGTTACCACTTATGCCGATCTGATTGTGGAAGAGTACCAGCGTAACAGCCTCCGTCTGCTGGCCATGGAGCTATCCGGAAAGTGCGGTAGCCGGGACATTCCCGTAGAGCAAATCCTACAGTTGGCAAACAGCAAGCTGGAAGAGATTGCCGGCATGGGCGTTAACAGCACCAGCACCCGACAGATCAGTGAAATCGGTCAGGAGGTGGTTGCCCGCCACACCCGATTGTTGGAAAACGGCGGTACTTCGGTGGGCTACTCCACTGGCCTTAAAGGCATGGATAACATTATGGGTGGCTTTATGAGGGGCGAGGTTGCCATTGCCTCTGCCCTAACCTCCCACGGCAAGACAGCCCTCTCCCTTCACATGGCTGTACAGATTGCCCTTCAAAACATACCGGTCTATATCATCTCTCTGGAGATGAGTATGGAACAGCTTTATGGACGTATCCTCATGTCGCTCTCCAATGTGTCCCCGGAGAACCTGCGTATGCACGGACTTACCGAAACAGAGATTGCTGTTGCCAAAAGTCTGAACGAAACAACGCTGCGTGAACTGCCCATCTACATCGACTACATCCCATCGGCAAGACCCGAAGATATCCGCGCCAAAGTAAAGCTGGCACGTAAACGTAAGCAATGCGACTTCTTGATTCTGGACTATATCAACCAGTTGGATTTGGGAAATGCCCACGGCGAGAACCTGGCTACTTCGTTGGGCCATGCCATGAAGCGCATCAAGGACCTGGCGGTGGAAGAGAATATTCCGGCACTCGTGATAGCACAGATGAACCGTGAGATTGAGAAGCGCAACGACAACTATAAGCACAAGCTGAGCGACCTGCGCGACTCCGGGGTACTGGAACAGGCGGCGGACGTGGTGTACTTTATCAACCGCCCCGAACTGCAGGGCAATGGCAAAGGCGATGACGGCGAATCCTTGGTGGGTATTGGCACCATCAACATCCTGAAGAACCGTAACGGAGCCACCGGTACAACGAAGTTTCGCTACAACACCCACATGACGAGAATCTCTGATTACTAGCTACTATGGGTAACAGCAAAGAAGAGATAGCGAAGCTGAAGGAGGCCTTGAACATCGAAGACGTAATCGGCACCTACGTGGAACTGGAGTACAAATTAGGAGGTAAGTGTTTAGGATTATGCCCTTTTCACGATGACTCCACCCCCTCCATGCACGTACACACCGGAAAGCAGATCTTTAAATGTTTTGCCTGCAACGAAGGCGGTGATGTGATCGCCTTTATCAGCAAAATAAAATCGTGCACCTTTGCCGAGGCTGTTAATCTGTTGCGCCAGGAATGGTGCAACGGATCAACCCCTCCGCCACAACACATCGAGCGAAGGGCAAAAGCCAAGGCACAGAAGCCCGCCGCTACGCCCGCACAGCTTGCCGCCATGGAAGCCGAAAACGTAAAGTTCATGCGGTCGATGTATGGGTTTCACCCTCCCCTGGCTACATTGGGAGATTTAATGAAAGCAGGTTATACAGGATCAATAGTTAATACCGGATTGGTAAACGACACCAGGTTACTAGGTAATGCTGAGTTGGTTAACGATACCAGATTGATGGGTAATGCTGGGTTGGTAAAGGGCACCAGATTGATGGGTAATGCTGGGTTGTTAAACGACACAGGGTTATTGAACAACCCTGAATTGGAGGATAATACTGGTGGGAACGGCAACGGGTTGAACCGCCATTATAAACCGGAATACTATAGCTGGATGGAAGGAGGCAAATACCACCCCGATTGCGATGGCATTACCCAGACCTATGTGGATTACGAAGTAAGCATGGCAAAAAGTACGGTGCCCAGCGCATTTAAAGCCATGAGGGGACGGATTGTATTCCCCATCCGCGACGAAAACAACCGGCTGGTTGCCTTTGCAGGACGAACCACCCAGACCATCACGGACGAAAACAGGAGTTACACCCCTAAATACGTAAACAGCCAAACAAGCGACTTGTACAACAAAAGCCGCACCCTGTACGGTTTGCATCTGGCAGGAGAAGCCATACGGACAGAGACCTTTGCGTTCCTGACCGAAGGCTACAAAGACACCCTGGCCATGGTGGCAGCAGGATTTAAGAACACCGTTGCCCAGTGCGGCGCCGCCTTTACCGACGATCACGCCGAGCTGCTGAAGCGTTACACCAAACGCGTAGCCGTATTGATGGATGCCGACGACCGCGGACGCGAGATAGCAGCTGCAGCCATCGCCGTACTCCATCGCCACGGCATGCAGACCAGCGAGTTGCTTCTCCCACCCGGCGAAGACCCCGACTCCCTCTTCCGCCGCATAGGAAAACACGCCTTCCGCACCATCGTTGCAGAATCCCAACTAACCGGACATTTGCAAGCACTAAAGGAAAGCACCGGAATGGAGCTGGCAAGTTTTGCATCTTCTACACTTGGAAGTTCTTCTACCCTGTCAAACAGAAATGGAGACCCTTCAGGCTTACAAGGAACAGCCGGAACCGGAAACCAAGAAGTAATCCAGATGAATGGGGAAGCAACAAATATAGAAGGTCACTATCTGGAGGCTGACAGTTTAGATATAAAAGGAACGGAAAGACAATCAGGAAACAGCAGTGACGCTGTATTGCAAAGCGATCGCCCCCGGCTAATGGCACGGGAGCAGGAACTGCAACACCAAATGCGAAAGCTGGGAAGCAAACGCTTCCTTTTCGGTCAGGGCCCCGAGCGAATGCAGATCAATACCGAATTGATGAAGCTCCGTTCCCAACTCTCCGAAGTAAGCAAACAACTAAACAGGCCCGTAGTCTGGTATAAATAAAAAAGGCACCGGTCGGGTAAAATCTAACAATGTCAGAAATTACAACACCCTGACCGGCTGCCTAAAATACATTTTCACGTTGATTGATTTATTTGGTTTAGGTTATCTATCTCTCTTACCCCCGTCCACTTTTCGCAACGGACGGGGGTTTTTACTTAATAAGAAAAGCCTCCACAGAAGAGCTTAATCTTTCATTCTACGTTTTGCAAATACGGTGTTTAATTTCCTTGGATATAACATGTACTAAATCTTTTGTCTTACTAAATTTCGTCTTAAATTATTCCTTTTTTTCGGATAATATAGGTTTAATAGTGATTAGATTTGTACGTTATCGATACGGAAAGGTAAGCTGTTTGAAATGGTAAAGGTTCTAAAAAGCAAGTGCTATGGAGGTAAATGCCGTCGAAAAGAAATCGACCCTTTGGAATCCGTGGCACCGATACCACAAGCTGAGTGAGGGTCGCCACCATTGTTACGTATACCGTGGGGATGCACGACGAAACATAGACAGATCGGTGATAACGCAGACGAAAAGTTTTGATGTGCCCGTCCGAGGGAAACGAAACGGAGAGTACAAGATCCCCTCCGGCACGCTGGTCTAAACCTGCTTTACTTCCGATTTCTTTGTGGAGGATGACAACCTGTGGAGTTCCGATGCCTGGAAGATGATTCGCCAACGGAGCAACCTTCACTTCTTGATAATTACGAAGCGAACAGACCGTTTGACTCAATGCCTGCCAGCAGACTGGGGCGAGGGCTACGAGCTTGTTACCATCTGTTGCACTGTAAAGAACCAATCTCGTGCCGACTATAGATTGCCAATTTACCGCTCCGTCCAACAAGAAAAAAATAATTATTTGTGAACCGTTTCTGTAACGAATCAATCTTGCAACACACAACATTAGCTAATGCATGGAGTAGGTTGTAACGGGCGGTATTTGTTACGAAAAAGGTAGATGAAATTTCCCTTTTTTTATACCACGACTTACAATTTAAACCTCTTGCGAATTTATTGACTCGAAAGGATATTTTCTTATTATTATATTAGTCTTTCTCCATATGAAGGCGTAACTTTGCTTTCTAAGATTCTATTA
Source organism: Macellibacteroides fermentans (assembly GCF_013409575.1). Taxonomy (NCBI): domain Bacteria; kingdom Pseudomonadati; phylum Bacteroidota; class Bacteroidia; order Bacteroidales; family Porphyromonadaceae; genus Macellibacteroides; species Macellibacteroides fermentans. Next base: position 1,139,013 of record NZ_JACCCY010000001.1, read on the forward strand.
ACATATGATTGATTACGATTTTAAAGTTCTGCAATATAACGAGTTTGAATGCCTTACTCGAGATTTGCTTCAAGAAGAGTTTAGTATTCATATAGAGAGTTTTAAAGATGGAAGAGATAATGGTATTGACTTACGTTTTGGAAAAGTTAAGGGAGAGACAACAATAGTTCAAGTAAAGAGATATAAAGAATGGAACGAACTTAAGACCCAGCTAGAAAAGGAGGTGTCAAAAGTACAAAAACTTAATCCGAAGAAATATTTATTATCTACTTCTGTTGGTCTTTCTCCTCTGAATAAGTCTATTATTATGGAGATGTTCTCTCCTTATATAGAGGACACTAATGATATTTACGGTCGTGATGATTTGAATAATCTCTTAGGTAAGCACAAAAAGATAGAGCAGAAATACTATAAACTTTGGTTGGCAAGCACAAATATTTTGCAGGAGATTATATACAAAGATGTTATTAATTGGTCTAGTTTTGAGATCAACCAGATAAAGGAACAAATCACTTCATATGTTCACAATGACAGTTTTAATCAAGCATATGAAATTCTTAAAGAATATCGCTATGTAATTATTTCTGGAATCCCCGGTATAGGTAAAACCACCTTGGCAAGGATGTTGTCATATAATATTCTTGCTAGTGGCTACGAAGAGTTTGTGTGTATTACTGATAATTTAAGCGATGGAGCTAAACTCTTTCAGAAGGGGAAAAAACAAGTTTTTTTCTTTGATGATTTTCTCGGTTCAAATGTCTTTGAACCTGTAGAAAAGGATTTTGACAAGAAGCTGACATCTTTTATTGATGCCATAAAAAGAGAAAAGGATAAGGTGTTTATTCTAACCACCCGTGAATACATCCTTTCTGAAGCCAAAAGTCGATATGAAAAGTTTCAAATAAACAATATAGAAATAGCTAAGTGTACAGTGGACCTTAGCTCCTATACTAAATTCATAAGAGCGAACATCTTATATAACCATTTGTCGAATGCAAATCTCCCTGATACATACATTGATCAATTATTAAGAAATAAGAGATACAAAAGTTTAATTGGTCATCCTAACTTTAACCCACGAATTATTGAAACCTATATAGATAGAGGATTGTGGAAAAAATATCCTGTTGAAGAGTTTATGCAACGCTTTGAAGAATTCTTTTACAAACCTACGATGGTCTGGCAACAAGCTTTTGAAAATCTTGACATTAAAGCACGTTATGCGCTACTAGTTTTTGCGTCAATAGGAAAAGAAATATTTCTTGAAGATTGGTACACATCCTTTATCTATTTTTGCAAAACAACGCATTCCCAGTTGGGATTAGTATGCGATGAATTTGAATGGAGGAAAATTATAAAGGTTTTGCAAGACTGTTTCATTAAAACAAAAAATTGCGAAGGACATACGATAGTATCTTATTTTAATCCCTCTGTTCTTGATTTTATTATAGTTTATTTGGCAGATTTCAAGGATATTCAGAGGTTGCTTATACAAAACTCCTATTTTGTAGAGCAACTCTGTACGATATTCAGAGATTCTCCAAGGTCTTTCTTTGGAGCTGATGCTTATGTCATCATAACTGAGAACCTTTACAAGGATATTGTTGATAGATTCAAGCAAATAATGAACGGCACTCCTGTATCTTGTGAACTTTCAAGGTACAAAGGTTGGATGTACAGACATAGAGGATATAATGAGATTTTATTCTATAAAAACTTCTTAGATAGTTTTCCTATACTTCTCAGAAGAAATGAAGGGCTTTTAGAAAGAAGCATCGACCCCAATGAATTTACATATCAAACTACATCTTTTTCCGATAGAGCAAACCTTTTAGCAAAATTAGATTGGACAAAAATCTCCGCAGATTTGAATATAATAATAGAAGATATATTATATGAGCCTAAAGATATTGTAGGACATCGAGATTTACTGTTAATGTTCGATGAGCTAGGGATGTCTGAGAGAAAAAAGGATAAACATTTAATAAAAACAATAGAGGAAGATGTTTACTCTGAGATTGACACGAATGTCTCTGATGAAAATACGGCAGAAGAGTTATACGGACTACTTGATGAAATTACAAATCTTATACCCTACGAATATTTTGAAAATGATTTTTTAGGTTATCTAGAAGAAAAGAGAAAGGAGTTTGAAGAACCAGAAATAGAATATGATGATGATTTGGGTAGAGAATTTGGAGATGTGTTTCAGGATGATGACACGAGGATTGAAGAAATGATGACATGCCTAAGAGAGAAATAACCGGAAAGCATGACTCGCCATATTTAAGAAGATTTCAGAGATGAGAGAGCTCATGTTCCCATTTTTATCTATTCTCGCGTTTTCGACATTTTTTATGCGTCTTTCCGTCGGCTCAGTCGTTTCCGTTTAGGATGTATCAAAAAATAGGGATCAAGGAAAAACAAGGTTTAGGGCAGGAATGTGTCACCTAAAATTGCTTTTAGCGGGTAAAATCTAACAATGTCAGAAATTACAACACCCCGACCGGTTGCCTTTAAATTGTACTTGCAGTATTTATAATTGAAAACTCTTCACCTATCAAGTATATATTATTCATTATCGACTATATATCTCCTTTGTAAATAATTAATCCAGTTAGTTTGTTCTTCTGTCTTGAAAATTGTCTTCATCAATTCGAAAAGCTCTTCAAAACATATATCTTTAAAACTCTCACGTCCTTTGTCTGTAAGAAGTTTCTTATAATTAGGAAGTGCGTGTTCTGCAAAGTGAATATTACCTTTTGGGTAGAGATGAATGTGATGAAAATAAGCAATTTGCCCAATATCAATCATTGAAAATCCTAATATGTGATTACGCCATATCTGCCTTAAGTCATTATCAGTTATAAAGCGTGAAATAGTTAAATCATCCTTATAAAACCCACATCTCTCTGTCTTAAGTTTGTATGGTCCGTCAGGCTTTAAAATATCTTCTTTCTCCTTTTTACCCAAGCGGTATCCCTGTTCAGTGTATTTGACTTCAATTCCAATACCTCCATTCCTTCCATCTACAGCAACATATTCAATATAAACATCAAATGAAGTACCATCATTAAGATAAGCACTTCGGTTTTCATTCCCCGCAAATTCAATCTTTATGTCTTTAACAAGAGAAATGCCTCCTCCAATAATTTTGTTAAATAGATTTACAGCCCCAGACTTATCTAGTTCCATTGGAGTAAATATATTAAATGGTATATGCTCGCTGCGTAACATATTCGAATATAGAGCTGTTGCTCTGAAATCTGTGACCTTCTTACGAATATAATCCCGATAACCGGCATAGAATATTAATCCATCTTTAGCCGCTTCTGGAGTAAGCATTACTTGTGGATTTTTATCATCGTATGACACTCTCAATATTTCATCTCTAAATTTAAACTGATGAGCTCGAGCTTTACGTTTAAACTCATCATCAAATTTGTATATTTTGCTTCTGGTCATTATTCGATTGTATATTAATGAACTATTTAGAATTAAAAAGACCTTCTATATATTCAAACAATTCGGGATTATTACACATAGGCCTTTGTATGCTGCGTCCACCATTAAATCCATGACTTACCAAGAATGACTCGTTCAGTTCATTTCCTTCAAATTCTTTAACAAGTTGCAACTTACTGGTTATATCGTTAGGAGCCTCTCCGATCCAGAACGCTGAATCTTCTCTTTGAGAATGTATTGCAACAACTTCGGTTTTGTACCTTATACGCCTTTCAGTGGAAGAAGATACAAACACATAAACAATATCGCCTAACGCAAATTTTGTTTTATTTTCAACCCAATTAATAAATCCCAGTTTTTTAAAACTGCCAATATGATCGCATTTATTTTCATTGGCAAACACAATCCATGTTCTATTTTTCATCATTTTTATCTAGTTTTTCTATTTCTTTACTCTTTAAAGCATTCGAATGAGACACAGCGCATTCCATTAAGGTAGCTAATACATGTTGGCCAACAAAAAGGTAGCTCTCAAATATAAGATTAATAATTGATTTATAGAATAATAAGACAGTCCATTTCTGATACATCACTAAAATTAGAATACCCCAACTTCCCTCTTAAAGTAAACCATGTCTTTAAGCAGGATGCCGTCTTCAATCATGGGGTGGTCGTAGTTGTCTGTAAAGAAGTTTTCGATACGGTGCGAGGGTTCAAAGCCGCAACGTTCGTAAAAGCGGACTGAACTGGGTACATCGCCGGTGCCTACTATCATACGGGTGTACTTGCCGATGTAGTGGTTCAGCAGGTGGTTGATCTGTTTCTTTCCGTATCCTTGCCGTTGCGAGCCAGGGGTCACTGCGATATTCTTTAATTCGCATACGCCATCGCCTTCGTCTGTTACCACACAGACGGCCTTCACGCCGTTATCTTCAAGCACAAACATTTCTCCGCGATCAAGATAGCGGTCTATCATGGATTCCTGCTCGTCTGCCAGTAACAGCAATTCCAGGTATTGTTTCTTATGGTTGGTTATTTGAGTGATCTCCATAGTTGAGCCGGATTGTGTGTTACCTTTTGATGGTCATTCTTCCTGCCAGCTTCATCTCGGCAGCAAACTCTGCCACTCCGATTGCTTTGATGCGATCTATGCACTTGCTACGGTCTGTTCTCGATACAAAGCCTATCACCTTTGCAATGATGTTGTTGTATTTCTTACATTCCTTTAACGGCATAAGCTGGCAATCGGCACAGGTGGCGTAGCCGTGTTCGTTGCAGCATTTTCTGATTTCGCACCAGGTGGCTTTCTCGTTTCCATAGCATCCGGGGCATTTGCCCTTAAGCTGACTTTTACAGGCGCCGCAGTAGAGTCCGCAGTAGGCTACATTGTGATTTTCCATTTTCTTATTCTTTTTATTGGTCTGTTTCTAACTATCATTCTTTTTGTATCAGACATGATTGCTAACGGGCAATTGGTTGCTGCAAAAATCGTAGTAATCATTTATAGTACAAAGGAAATAAAAAAAGAATTACTTAAGCCTAAAATATAAAATGAGATGGTATTTAATTGTTGTTTTTTTTGCTTTAAAGCAATTCCCGGTCAAGAGGCAATCCGTACTTTTGTCCACCGATTAAAGAACGAACCAAATAAACTGATCTAGCAATGTCGAAAATTTATGCATCTGCAGCTTTTACCGATTCCAAACCCCATTATAACTTATTGGATGGATTGAGGGGTGTTGCAGCACTTTTAGTGGTATGGTATCACATATTTGAGGGCTATGCCTTTGCCGGAGGAACGCTTATTGAGAGTATCAACCATGGGTATCTGGCCGTAGATTTCTTTTTTATCCTCTCAGGATTTGTTATCGGCTATGCCTACGACGACCGATGGGGCAAGAGCCTTACGCTGAAAGATTTCTTTAAACGTCGGTTGATCCGTCTCCATCCGATGGTGGTTATGGGTGCGGTATTGGGTGCCATCACCTTCCTGATTCAGGGGAGTGTGCAATGGGATGGTACGCACATCGCTACTTCGATGGTGATGGTGGCTTTGCTGCTTACGATGTTCTTTATCCCTGCCATTCCCGGGGCCAACTATGAGGTTCGCGGTAATGGGGAGATGTTTCCGCTGAACGGTCCGAGCTGGTCGCTGTTTTTTGAATACATCGGCAATATACTGTATGCCCTGTTTATCCGTAAATTATCTACCAAAGCGTTGATGGTTCTCACTGTCCTTTTGGGGATTGCACTCACCTGGTTTGCCATGTTCGACATCTCGGGTTACGGAAGTATCGGTGTGGGATGGACATTAGACAGTGTAAACTTTCTGGGAGGTGCTTTACGGATGCTTTTCCCTTTTACGATGGGTATGCTTCTTTCTCGCAATTTTAAACCTATCAAGGTAAGGGGTGCCTTTTGGATCTGTTCTGCCGTATTGCTGGTGTTGTTTACGGTTCCTTATATTGAAGGAACATCTCCCATATCGTGGAACGGACTTTACGAGGCGTTCTGCATCATCGTTATCTTCCCGATCCTTGTCTGGATGGGTGCTTCCGGAAATACAACCGACAAACGGTCTACCCAGATCTGTAAATTTCTGGGAGATATCTCGTTTCCGCTATACATTGTTCATTATCCTTTTATGTATCTGTTTTACGCCTGGCTGATAAAGAACCAGCTGTTTACCTTTGCCGAGACCTGGCAGGTTGCACTGGGTGTTTATTTCTGGAATATCCTTTTGGCCTATATCGTTCTGAGGGTTTACGACGAACCGGTACGAAAATGGTTGGCAGCCCACTTTTTAAAGAAGAAGAGCAAGTAAAGAGCTTCTTGCATTCAATACCTCATCCCTTCTCAAAATGAACTGATCGTTTTATTTTGAGAAGGGATTCTTCTTTTATATGGCTTCTGCCTGAGAAAAGTTCATTATTTTTGTAGAAAGTATAAAATAATGATTCAATGAAAAATATTATTGCCAAGATAAAACAGATACATCCCCTTTCTGATGAAGCTTTGAATGCGCTCATTTCTGAAATGGAGGTGAAGTATTACCCCAAGAATACGTGTATCGTTCATTCCGGCACAACCGACCGTATGGTCTATTTCATTGAAGAAGGTATCACCCGGTCGGTTTTCCATCACGACGGGAAGGATACCACCACCTGGTTCAGCAAGGAGGGTGATGTTACCTTCGGGATGGATTCGCTCTACTACAACAGGCCATCGATAGAGAGTATCGAGACGCTGGAGGACTGCAAAATGTATGTTATCTCCATCGATAAGCTGAATGAACTGTACGAAACATATATCGACATTGCCAATTGGGGACGGATTCTGCACCAGGATGTGAACAAAGAACTCAGCCATATCTTTGTTGACCGGCTGCAGCTGCCTCCCAAAGAGAGGTACGAGAACTTTATGCTGCGTTATCCCGGACTAATCAACCGGGTGAAACTAAAATACGTAGCCGTCTTTCTGGGTATCTCCATCTACACCCTCAGCCGCATTCGTTCGCAGAAGTAACTATTCTTCCATTTCAAACCAATTGATTGTCTCTCCTGATATATAATGTTCTGTTGCCAACCAACAGAACATTCTTTGTGTCGTGGGGAAAGTGGGGCAATACCTTTCCTTTTTTTATCAGTCAGCCAAGTCGCTTGAGAGAAACTATAATAGAGGAATATGTGCATCTGAATCCGTGTAATGACGGATTGAAACTTTATAAGGGGAAGAACCAATAGTTTTTTTCTATATTTGCATATCCTTCTAATTAAATACTTTGTTATGAAAAAGCTGATTTTGACTACTTTGCTGCTTACCGGAATCTTTATATCCATGGTGGCACAGCGGATTGAACCTAACTACGATGAATCCAAAGTTCCTGTTTATGAGTTGCCGCCGCTCCTGGTTTCGGCAAAAGGAAAGCAGATTAAATCTATAAAGCAGTGGGAGTCTATCCGCCGTCCGGAAATACTGGAGATGTTTTCTTCGCAGATGTTCGGAAAAACGCCCGTTTCTCCATTTACCACTTCTTATGAGGTTGTTTCGGAAGATGCCAATGCGCTGGATGGTAAAGCAACCTGCAAGCAACTACGGATCAGCTTTTCCAACGGCAACACTGAGCGGAGCATGCTGATGTTGATCTATCTTCCCAATCATATAAAAGGGAAAGTTCCCCTGTTTTTCGCATACAATTTTGATGGAAACCAGACTGTAAGCTCTGATCCGGGCATTCTGTTCAGCAACCATACATCGGAAAACAAAAGAGGGCTTAAAGTACGCCGCTGGCCCATCGAAATGATTATTTCAAAAGGGTACGGAGTAGCTACTGCCTGCTACCACGATATCTTTTACGACGAAAAAGATAAGCATGCGGAAAGCATACTTCCGCTGTTGGGATACAATCCGGGACAGCCTCTGGAAGGCGACAGCTGGCAAGCTATCGGTGCTTGGGCCTGGGGTATGAGCCGTGCTATGGATTACTTTGAAACGGATTCTCGCATTGATGCGAAAAGGATTGCCCTGATGGGACATTCGCGCCATGGAAAAGCGGCCCTATGGGCCGGTGCGCAAGACCAACGTTTTGCCATCGTCATTTCGAATGAATCGGGATGCGGCGGAGCTGCCTTATCCAAACGGGCATACGGCGAAACAGTTGCAGTTATTACAAATAGCTTTCCACATTGGTTTTGTCCGAACTTCAGCAGATTTGCCAATAATGAACAATCCCTGCCCTTCGACCAGCACGAACTGATTGCCTTGATTGCTCCGCGGCCCGTATATGTAGCCAGTGCCGTTGATGATCGGTGGGCCGACCCGAAAGGTGAATATCTCTCTGCATTCCATGCCGGTGAAGTTTACCGTTTGTACGGCTACGATGGACTTCCTTCCGAAGAGATGCCCGCATTGAATACGCCTGTAATATCCCGCGTTGGATATCATATCCGTACTGGTGTACATGATGTAACTGATTTCGACTGGCAATGTTATTTAAACTTTGCCGACAAATGGATGAAATAGGTTGAAAATGCAAAGTTGTAAGAATGAGTAAAGACCAATTATTAATACAAATTTGAGAATGTTATGCAAGGAAATGATTTTAAACTAATAACCGACGGCATTAAAAAAGTAATTGATGCGGAACAGGGCTTCTTAAGTGCTCTGCCGGTTGATGTGATTACCCTCAGGCGGAACAGCCAGAATCGGTCTATCAAACAGATACTGGGGCACCTGGTCGATTCGGCCTCTAACAATCACCAGCGCATGGTTAGGCTGCAATATTGTAAAGACTTACTTTTCTTTCCCGACTATCGCCAGGACAATGATTTGTGGATCGCTTTACAAGATTATCAAAATGCCGATTGGGAAAATCTGATTCAACTGTGGAAGTTTTTTAATCTTCACATCATCCAGGTGATTAATTCCGTAGATCTATCGAAGCTGGACAGCTACTGGTGCGACTTTGAAGGGACAAAAGTTACACTAAAAGAGATGATTGATGGCTACCTTGATCACCTGCACCTCCACATCAGAGAAATAAAGGAATTGGCTTTATAACCGTTTGCAAAGAGACTCCTTCAGTCAACCTCATCTTATTCTCTACCCATGACTTTTGGGGATAAAAAAAAGGGTGTAAATCGCATAACTGCTAAATTTACACCCTTTGTTGCGGAGAGAGAGGGATTCGAACCCCCGGAACCTCTCAGTTCAACGGTTTTCAAGACCGCCGCGATCGACCACTCTGCCATCTCTCCAAATGACGCTTCGATTGCGCTGCTTTTCAAAAGCTCTGCAAAGGTAGAACTTTTTTTGAAAACACAATGATATTTTGTAAACAATTTTTCATCTTTGCACCTTATTAATCCTAAGTAATTAAGAAACAACAAGATATTATTTACAGTTTAACTCATGTATTTATTTTAATTAACCTGCAACCTTTTTATTTATGTTTTATAACACTATTTATTAGCATAAATGAACAAAATCTGCTCTAAAACGCTTATTTTTGTAGTCTCGAAGATATAAGACTATCAATTATTAAGATCATAGTTATAATTTTATGGAATTAAACAAAAACTTTGCTGATGGTATTTGGAGTAAGGAGGTTAATGTAAGGGATTTCGTAATGAGGAACATCACTCCGTATGATGGGGATGCTTCTTTCCTTGCAGGACCAACCGAGCGTACAAAACGCATCTGGTCTGTATGCCTTGCTGCTCTTGCCCAAGAACGAGCTAACAACGGCGTCCGTTCAATTGACAACAAAACAGTTTCTACCATTTCTTCTCATAAAGCAGGATATATTGATAAAGAAAACGAGTTGATCGTGGGTTTGCAGACAGACGAATTGCTGCGCAGAGCCATCAAACCGTTTGGAGGTATCAATGTGGTTGCAAAGGCTTGCAGCGAAAATGGATTGGAAGTAGATGAAAAGGTAAAGGATATCTTTACTCATTATCGTAAAACACACAACGATGGTGTGTTTGACGTTTATAATGACGAAATCCGCTCTTTCCGTTCGTTGGGTTTCTTAACAGGTCTGCCTGACAACTATGCACGTGGCCGTATTATTGGTGACTACCGCCGATTGGCATTGTATGGTCTGGATCGTTTAATTGAGGCTAAGAAACAGGATCTGGCTAATCTGACAGGCCCGATGACTGAAGCCCGCATTCGTTTGCGTGAAGAGGTTAGCGACCAGATCAAAGCTCTTAAGGAAATTAAAGTTTTAGGCGAATATTACGGTTTGGATCTGACCCGTCCGGCTTATACAGCTCAGGAAGCTGTTCAATGGGTTTACATGGCTTACCTGGCTGCGGTTAAAGAACAGGATGGTGCTGCGATGTCATTGGGTAATGTTTCCTCTTTCCTTGATATCTACATTGAGCATGATTTGAAGAACGGCACTATCGACGAATCGTTTGCTCAGGAGTTGATTGACCAGTTTGTAATTAAATTGCGTATGGTTCGTCACCTCCGTATGAATTCATACAACGAAATTTTTGCCGGCGATCCAACCTGGGTTACCGAATCGATTGGTGGACGATTGAACGACGGCCGTCATAAAGTAACAAAAACTTCCTTCCGATTCCTGCAGACTTTATACAACCTGGGACCGTCTCCGGAACCTAACATGACTGTACTTTGGTCTCCGCAACTGCCCGAAGGTTTCAAGAACTTCTGTGCACAGGTTTCCATCGACACATCGTCTGTTCAATACGAAAACGACGACTTGATGCGTGATATCCGTCACAGCGATGACTATGGTATTGCTTGCTGCGTTTCATTCCAGGATATTGGTCGGCAGATCCAGTTTTTCGGAGCTCGTACCAACCTTGCCAAGGCGTTATTGCTTGCAATAAATGGCGGACGTTGCGAAAACACAGGTACCGTAATGGTTAAGGATATCCCTCAATTAAATAGCGATGTGCTGGACTATGAAGAGGTGATGGCTAATTACAAAAAGGTACTGAAAGAAATTGCACGTGTATATAATGATGCGATGAATATTATTCATTACATGCACGACAAATATTATTACGAAAAGGCACAGATGGCATTTATTGACACCAATCCCCGTATCAACCTTGCCTATGGTGCTGCAGGTCTGTCTATTGTAGCCGACTCGCTTTCTGCAATCAAATATGCTAAAGTGAAAGCTAAACGTAATGACATCGGTCTGACGGAAGGTTTCGATATTGAGGGTGAATTCCCTTATTACGGTAACGACGATGACAGAGTGGATTCAATGGCCGTTGGTATTACTCAGTATTTCAGCGATTTGTTGAATGAACTACCTGTATATAAAAATGCACGTCCTACTCTTTCAATCCTTACAATTACCTCGAATGTGATGTATGGAAAGAAAACAGGTGCCACTCCCGACGGACGTCTTAAAGGTGTAGCCTTTGCTCCGGGTGCTAATCCGATGCACGGACGTGATGAGAAGGGTGCTATTGCTTCATTATCTTCGGTATCAAAAATCAATTATGATGATGCACAGGATGGCGTAAGTAATACATTCTCGATCGTTCCACGTTCTTTAGGAGTAACTCCCGAAGATCGCGTAGATAATCTGGTATCCATGATGGACGGTTATTTCTCCAAAAAAGCGCATCACCTGAATGTGAACGTATTAAATCGCGCCATGTTGGAAGATGCGATGGAACATCCTGAGAATTATCCTCAGCTTACAATCCGCGTTTCTGGTTATGCTGTGAACTTTGTTCGATTGAGCCGCGAACATCAGCTGGAAGTTCTGTCAAGAAGTTTCCACGAAAGATTCTAAATATATTATAGCTGAAGGACAGTCCAGAAGGCTGTCCTTCTCTTTTCTTTATAATGCAGATATGATGATAAATGTACATTCTTACGAGTCGATGGGCACATTTGATGGCCCGGGACTACGATTGGTAGTTTTTTTGCAGGGCTGTAACTTCCGGTGTTTGTATTGTGCGAATCCGGATACAATACCCTTAAAAGGCGGAAAACCTACCGAAGCTGAAGAGATTGTGCGCATGGCCCTTAGTCAGAAGGCATTTTTTGGTAAAAAAGGAGGAATAACCTTTTCAGGAGGCGAGCCTACTCTACAGGCAAAAGCCCTGATACCTCTGTTCAGACGATTGAAAGAAGAGGGCATCCACATTTGTCTGGATAGCAATGGAAGTGTTTTAAATGATTACAGCAAGGAGCTGTTTAGGCTGACGGATCTGGTATTGCTGGATATTAAGGAATTTAATCCCGAACGTCATTTTCGAATCACTGGACGGGAAAATAATTTCACCCTCGAAACTGCGGCCTATTTGCAGGCTAACAATATTCCGATGTGGATTCGCTATGTGCTTGTACCCGGACATACGGATTTTGAAGCAGACATACGCGCCATGGGTGAGCACTTTCAGTCGTATTCAATGATAAAACGCATTGAAATATTACCTTATCATACGTTGGGTGCTCATAAATATGAAGCACTGAAGAAACCCTATCTGCTTAAAGGTGTAAAAGAAAATACTCCCGAGCAACTGGACCATGTACGCAAATTATTTGAAGAATATTTCCCTGTTGTATTTGTAAACTGATTGACTGCTAACCATCAGGGAACAATTACACTCTTTCTGGAGGGGGCATATCCTGCAAAATAGCCGACTGCTCCATTGGTAAGGTTGGTTACAATATTGGATGGCGGCCCTCCAAAAAAGGGATTCTCTCCGTTGACGGAACTCTTGCACTGGGTTATAAAGTCGTAATACCCCTTCTCCACTCTATCAATTTCAACTGCAACCGTATCGCCCGACTGGACAAACAAAACTTTATTGGGGTCGTATTCGCCCTGATTGTTCTGATCGGAGAATGTATATACCAGCAATCCGTTGAGGTATTTACCATCAATCAGTTTATCGTCGAATGCCATAAGCCACGTAATCATTACGGTTGCCAAACCTCCATTGATATAAAATCGGGAAACATAGTAATCGGGTCCCAAAGGCTCTTGCGCAAAGAGATTGATGGTATAATAATGACGCCCCAGTACACGCATCGAATTAATCTGAAGCGAATCGATACGGAATGGCTCCTTTATGGTGGTGGAAGCATTATACATTTCATCCGCTCCGTCGTTATTGAAATCGTATGCTATGCGAAGATTATAGGTAAGACCTACTATTCCAGCCACTTTACGTTCGGTCTGATATACTCCTTTCTTGCGAGCCAGCTCTTTTAACTTCCAAACCTGCTTGCCGTCTGTTGATTCAATGGTGACTTTGGCATCGGAAATCTGTAAATTTGAATCGTTCTTAAAATAAGGTGCTGAACGGCTTATTTCGATGGTCTGGTAACTGGTTTCGGTTGTAACCGATCCATACACAACCAATACAGGATCTGTATCGTTGGTTTGAACCTCTATCATTTCTGTACAAGAAGATAAAAGTATACCCATACATATAAATAGTGTACGCATAAGAAGACTCCAAACAGATACGTACTTTCAGCATATGGAATTCCGGATTTATGATCGTATCCGTACGTTATCATGTAAGGATTGTTACGATCGTACGCATTATAAATGGGAATATTCCATTCACTCTTCCATCTTTTGGCTGACTTTGGATTCGGTTTGTAGTTAAAAGAGAGGTCCAGCCGGTGATAATCCGGTCGGCGGGAATCATTCCTTCCCGAATAAATCGGGAGATATTCATTTTTTATTCCAAAGCGGCCGCTCGGATAGGTTATTGGCGAACCTGTTGTATAGATCCATGTAGCCGAAAGACTAAATTTGTCGGACAGCTCATAGTTTAGCGCTATCTTAAGGTTATGAGGTTTATCGTAAGGTGATAAGTACGTCTTCCCATCATTTATACCCGGGATAGTACGTTCAGCATGCGAATAGGTATAATTTACAAATCCATTGATCCGACCGCTGTTCTTCTTCACCATCAGTTCAATACCATAAGCCTTTCCTTTACCAATCCTGAGTTCTTTTTCGAGCTGCTTATTCAAAATGAGATCTGCATGGTCTTTAAAGTCAATTACATTATTCATCTGTTTATAGTAAACCTCCAGGGAAGCCTCCAATGTATTATTCATCAGATTCTGAAAATATCCGGCAGATACCATGTCAACCTGTTGAGGTTTTACATTCGGACCGGAAAAGAACCAAATATCGAGTGGAGAACCCGAGGAAGAGCTATTTGCCAATTGTATAAATTGGACATTGCGTGCATAGTTTGCTTTAAATGAAGAGCTTTGCGAAAATTTATATATCAAACCCACCCTGGGTTCAATTGCATTGAAACTATTATAAATCTGACCAGACTTGTACGTTACAGAGTCTGCAACAACATCATTTTCGTTATAACGATACACCGTTGCTTCTCCAATATTATGAAACATCGTCCATCTTAAACCATACCTGAGAACCAACTTATCTGACAACTCTTGTTGATTTAACCAGTAAACAGCATGTTCCATAGCCAGATTACGTGGTATTGTATATTTTCCATAATCGGGAGTTTCAACATTCCCGGGTACAAAACGATGAAATGTTGCCGTAAGTCCGTACGAGAAATCAAGGTATTTATTTATATAATGAGAATAATCCGTACGCAACATCAAATCATGCAAACTGGCATCCCATTGTATCCTTGCTCCCTCAATATCAGTTAAGACTCCGTAATTGTAATTGCTGAAGTTTACACTGTATTTCCCATATAATTTGTCACTAAATGTATGAGTCAAGGTAAGTGATGCAGCTGTATTGCCATAATTCACCCCAAAAACATCTACACCGAAATTATCTCTTCCATAGTATGCATTGAACGAAAGAAAATCTCTGCTTGACAACCTATGACTAATTTTTGCATTCAAATCGTAGAAATAAAGCACCAACTCTTCCAGAGACTTATCTCCGGAAAGTTTAATCATCATATCAGCATAACTTCTTCGACCACCAATCAACCAGGATGTTTTTTCTCCGATGGGTCCCTGCAACACCAGCCTGCTGGAAATGAGGCCTATTCCTCCGGTTGCAGTTAATCTTTCCGGCATTCGGTCTATTGTCCGGATATCTAGCAAGGAAGATAGTCTGCCTCCATATTTTACCGGAATATCTCCTTTATAAAGCTCCAGGTCACTAATGACATCGTTATTGAATATGGAAAAAAAGCCCATGAGATGAGATGCATTATACACCGTTGTGTTGTCTAGTAAAACTAAATTCTGATCCGGATTACCACCTCTTACACTAAATCCGGTACTACCTTCATTTCCTGCATGTACACCCGGCAGTAGTTGTATCGCCTTCATAAGGTCTACCTCTCCCATAAAGGATGGAAGTTTACGGATTTGGCTTATGCTCAGCCTTTCAACCCCAAGATTAGGTCTGGCAATATTATCGCTGCTGTTTTTCCCCGTAACGATTATTTCTTTTAGAAATGCATTGCTGTTAAGATCAATATCCAACGTATGTGAACCGGATACAGGAACACGCAATGTCCTGTTCTCAAATCCAATATGAGATATTTGAACCGTGTAAATTCCAGGTTCTTTTATAAACAAGGAGTAGTTACCTTCGTCGTCGGCAACGGTCCCGATTTTCTGCTCAACAATATAAATAGATGCCCGCGAAAGAGATTCTCCGGAAGAACGATCTGTGATCCTTCCCTGAAGTGCGTATTTAAAGGATTCATTTTGAGCCAAAGAAAAGATTCCGCACATCAAAAGACATGTTAAAATAACCAGCTTGATAATCATACTAAATAGTGTCTAAAAGAAAAATACCCCTACAAAACCTATAAAAACAATTAAAATAATAATTCTAAACCTACCTAAATTCTAAACAATCTAATTAATAATCTAAACTAAATAATCTGATATAATTCGGGAAATAATGCTCTTTATCTATGTAACATATCAATCTCAAAATAAGTTGAATATTCTTTCATGAAATATTATATCTTTGCATTTCCTTTTTAAATAAGGAAATGCAATTGATGAAACGAGCATGCATATAATTATCTGCTTCTGAAGAGATAAATAATAAACGCTGCTGGGAACATGCCTTTCAAACTAAAATTTTATTCGGATGAAAAATAGGGAAAAGATACTGATTCGGGCGTCGTGGATCAGTATTATTGGCAATGCCGCATTATCTATATCAAAGATATTTGTAGGTATCATTGCAGGCAGTATAGCGGTTTTAGGAGATGGAATAGACTCGGCAACTGATGTTGTAATTTCTATTGTCACCCTTTTTACTGCACGTATTGTAACCAGGCCTCCCAATACTAATTATGCTTACGGATACGAAAAGGCAGATACAATTGCAGCTAAAGTTCTTTCATTTGTCATATTTTTTGCAGGTATGCAAATGTTGATATCCTCGGGAAAAAATATTCTGTTTGCCGTTCCGCGCGATCTTCCTTCTATTATAGCAATCTATGTAACTCTGTTTTCCATGATTGGAAAACTTGGATTGGCTTATTATCAGTTCAGGCAGGGGAAATTGGCCGGGAGTCCGATGTTGATTGCCAATGCTAAAAATATGCGCAACGATGTGATCATATCTGCCGGAGTATTGGTGGGGCTCTTTTTCACCTTCTATCTGGACATGCCGATACTTGATTCCATAACCGGACTCCTGATTAGTTTATATATTATTCGCTCTGCCATACATATATTCATGGAGAGCAATGTTGCCTTGATGGATGGGGTAAAAGACACCTCTATCTATACTAAAATATTCGAAGCTGTTGAAAAAGTGCCCGGCGCATGCAATCCACACCGGGTAAGATCCCGTCAGATCGGAAATATGTATATGATAGTACTTGATATTGAAACTGATGGAGAACTTACACTAAATGAAGCGCATGAGATTGCCGACAATGTTGAGGTTAGTATAAAACAGAATATAGAAAACGTTTACGACATAGTAGTTCATATCGAACCTATCGGGAAACACCACTCGGAAGAGAAATTTGGTTTAAACAGAGACATCCTCTAAATGGATGTGAACAACTTCTTTTAAACCGAAACCATGTATTTAGCATAAAACAGAGAAATGATAAAATTAGTAATTTTTGATCTGGATGGAACGCTTATCAATACCATCGCAGATTTGGCAAACAGTACAAATTACGCATTGACTCAATGCGGATTTCCAACTCATCAAACCGATGCCTATAATTTATTTGTTGGCAATGGGATAAACAAACTTTTTGAAAGAGCGCTACCAGAGGGAGCAAAAACGGAAGAAAACATTTTGCGCGTGCGTAACCTGTTTTTGCCTCATTACGACAAACATGGACACAGCTTCAGCAAACCTTATCCAGGCATAACAGAATTGCTTGATACGTTGCAAAACAGAGGCTTCGAGCTGGCTGTTGCTTCAAATAAATACCAGGATGCAACTGAGAAAATGGTTGCTCACTTTTTCCCTGCTATTTCTTTCGTCAGCATATTAGGTCAGCGGGAAGGAATTCCTCCAAAACCGGATCCATCCATCGTTAACGAAATCATGGCAAAAGTGGGTGCAGACAAAGAAGAAACATTGTACATAGGAGATTCGGGAGTTGATATGGAAACTGTACGTAATAGTGGTGTAATTGGAGCCGGAGTAACATGGGGATTCCGACCCCGAAAAGAATTGGAAAGATTTGCTCCCCGCTACATTATTGATTCTGCCGAAGAGGTGCTGAATCTGATTTAAGCGAATTAGAACTTATATTAAAAATGAAAAGCACCCATAATTTGGATGCTTTTCATTAACAACTTTCAATTATTTAACCAAGTGGAGAATATCGGACTCGAACCGATCACCTCGACACTGCCAGTGTCGCGCTCTAGCCAGATGAGCTAATCCCCCTTTTTAAATTTCGAGTGCAAATATAAGGCTTTTCCTGATATAACAACTATATTTGTATAATATTTTTACAATTAATTGAAATGATAATTTACAATACAACCTTTCATATTGAAAATGAGGTACATCAGGAGTGTTTGAAATACCTGAAAAAAGAGTATATACCGAAAGCTGTTTCAAGTGGATTTATGTTAAATCCATGTTTGCGTAGAGTATTACAGAACGAAGGTAACGAAGGCGAAAGCTATGCAATTCAATTTCATGTAAAAAACAGAGACACGCTTAACTTCTGGTTAAAACAGGAAGGCATAGCATTACAACAAGCCCTGGTTGCCAGATTCGGGTCCAAAATAGCTGGATTTACAACTCTGCTTGAAGAGATAAAATGGGAAGATGAGTAAAGAAAGAATCATATTAGGAATCGACCCGGGCACCATTATTATGGGATACGGCATAATCCGGATTGAGGGTAAAAAACCTATCCTGGAAGCAATGGGAGTACTTCAATTAAACAAATACGAAGATCATTACGTACGCTTAAAAAAAATTTTCGACCGGGTATTAAGTCTGATTGACCAATACCATCCCGACGAACTTGCGATCGAAGCGCCCTTTTTTGGTAAAAATGTACAGAGTATGTTAAAACTGGGACGTGCACAAGGCACTGCCATATCTGCTGCTCTTAGCCGCGACATCCCTATTTTTGAATATGCTCCGTTAAAGATAAAGATGTCGATCACCGGCAACGGTCAGGCATCCAAAGAACAAGTTGCCGGCATGCTGCAACGCATTTTACATATTAGTAAAGACAACATGCTTCCGCAACTTGATGCAACCGATGGTCTTGCAGCAGCACTTTGCCATTTCTTACAAAGTAACAATCCGGTGAGCGATAAAAAATACTCGGGCTGGAAAGATTTTATTGCCAAGAATCCTGGCAAAGTAAAAGAATAAAGTATCGGTAAAAAAGAAGGGGAGTTAAGTTGCATAACCTACTCCCCTTGTCTCGTTTTAGTCTATTGTTATATTACACCTTGAGCCATCATTGCTCTGGCAACTTTCATAAATCCGGCAATATTTGCTCCTTTCACATAATTTATATAACCATTTTCTTTACCATGCTCAACGCATTGAGTATGGATATTACCCATGATAGTATGTAGTTTTGCATCTACTTCGGCTGCTTCCCACGAAATATGCATGGCGTTTTGCGTCATTTCAAGTCCGGACGTTGCAACACCTCCTGCATTTACAGCTTTACCCGGAGCAAACAATTGCTTGTGCTCTATAAACAAATCTACAGCCTCGGCGGTACATCCCATATTGGATACTTCTGCCACACAAAGTGTCTTATTGTTGATAAGCAATCTTGCATCATCTGAATCCAATTCATTTTGAGTAGCGCAGGGCAAAGCGATATCCACCTTTTGTTCCCATGGTCTTTTCCCCGGGAAGAAGGTAGCATTGGGATATTCATCCGCGTATGGAGCCACAATATCATTTCCTGAATTGCGAAGCTCCAACATATAATCTATTTTGTCTCCTGAAATTCCTTCCGGGTCGTAAATATATCCATCCGGACCGGATAAAGTAACTACCTTGCCGCCCATTTCTGTGGCCTTTAAGGTAGCTCCCCAGGCAACGTTCCCGAATCCGGAAACGGCAATCGTTTTTCCTTTAATATCAATATTATGAGTTTCCAACATCTGTTTAACGAAATACAATGCGCCAAAACCTGTAGCTTCCGGTCTCAGTATAGATCCGCCGAATTCCATTCCTTTACCCGTAAATGTACCTGTGTTTTCGCGGGCAAGCTTCTTGTACATTCCATACATATAACCCACTTCGCGACCACCAACACCGATATCACCGGCAGGTACATCGGTATCCGGACCTATATTACGCCATAATTCGAGGATGAAAGACTGACAGAAACGCATAATTTCGGCATCCGAACGTCCGCGGGGTGCAAAGTCGGAACCACCCTTGGCTCCACCCATAGGCAATGTTGTAAGTGCGTTTTTAAAAGTCTGTTCGAAACCCAGAAATTTTAAAATAGACAAGTTTACGGATGGGTGAAAGCGTATACCTCCCTTATACGGTCCAATGGAGTTATTAAACTGCACCCGATATCCCAGATTAACCTGAATTTCTCCTTTATCGTCTACCCAGGGTACACGGAAGGTGAAAATGCGATCCGGCTCAACCAATCTTTCAACAATCTTGTTTTTTTCAAATTCGGGATGCTGATTGTAAACATCTTCTATCGAAAGTAAAACCTCTTTTACGGCTTGCAAATACTCCTTTTCTCCGGGGTGTTTAGCTTCTAATGATGATAAAATAAATTCAGTTTTCATAACGTTAACATGTTTAAAAGGACTAACATTCTGATCACAAATGTAGGGATAAATATAGAACAACCAAGTTTTTTGCTTACTTTTGGACACTTTAAAGTGTTAAATCTTATGAGTGGTATTCCCGACTTCAAAAACCTTGTGTTCAAAGACACCTCGTTCGCTAATTTAATGAATAAGCGAATTTACAATATATTGCTTATTGCAACCAAGTACGATGCCTTTATGTTAGAGGACGACGGACGTGTAGATGAGCAAATTTTTAATGAGTATACATCTCTTAGTTTGCGTTATCCTCCGCGATTCACCCAGGTAACAAATGAAGAAGAGGCTCTTACGGAACTTAAAAAAAAGAACTATGAGCTGATTATCTGTATGCCAAACATGGATAGCAGAGATATTTTCGCAGCAGCTAAGGAAATAAAAATACACTATCCCGAGATCCCGATTGTTGTACTCACCCCTTTTTCAAAAGAGGTTTCGAAAAGAGTAGAAGGTGAAGATTTATCGGCGATTGACTATGTGTTCAGTTGGCTGGGTAATTCTGAATTATTGCTTGCCATCATTAAATTGATTGAAGACAAGATGAATGCCAGAGATGATGTGGATTCGGTTGGCGTACAAATAATTCTATTGGTTGAAGATTCCGTAAGATTCTACTCATCGGCACTCCCCCACTTATATAAATTTGTATTGGAGCAAAGTCAGGAGTTTTCTAAGGAAGCACTCAATGAACATCAAAGAACATTGAGAATGCGAGGACGTCCAAAAATCAAACTGGCACGGAATTATGAAGAGGCTGTCCGGATATTTGATCAGTATCGGGATAACATTCTTGGGATAATATCAGATATGAGTTTCATGCATGAAGGAGTAAAAGATCCTTATGCCGGATATAAATTTGGTCAATATGTACGAAAAACCGGATTAATCATCCCATTTGTATTAGAATCATCTGAGTCGTCCAACAAAGTGTATGCAGAAGAACTTAATGCCTCCTTTATTGATAAAAATTCAAAAAGCTATCCACAGGATCTAAGAAAAAAAATCATGCAAAGATTTGGGTTCGGCGATTTTCTTATTATCAATCCCGAAACGCGCAAGGAAATCATGCGTATCAAGGACTTAAAAGACCTACAGAGAAAGATTTTTGAAATCCCCGATAATTCATTGGTTTACCACTTATCCAGAAACCATTTCTCACGCTTCTTTTTCTCGCGTGCCATGTTTCCCCCGGCAGTTATTCTAAAAGATGTGGATGTGAGTGATTACAAAGACATGGATGAGGCGCGACAACTAATATTTGATCTGATTGTTCAATACCGACGCATGAAGAATTCGGGAATTGTTGCGGTATTCCAAAAAGATCGATTCGACGAATATTCAAACTTTGCCCGTATAGGTGAAGGATCGCTTGGAGGAAAAGGACGTGGTCTGGCGTTTATAGGGACCATGGTTAAGCGTTATCCCAATTGGAGTAAGGATAATTTTGAAATCAATATTCCGCGGACTGTCGTAATCTGTACGGATATTTTTGATGAGTTTATGGAGACGAACGAACTCTATCCGTTGGCGTTAAGTGATGCCGATGACGACACCATACTAAAGTATTTTTTACGCGCCAGTCTGCCTGCACGACTGATTGAAGACCTGATGGCTTTTTTTGAAGTTATAAAAAGTCCGATTGCCATCCGGTCGTCGAGTCTACTTGAAGATTCACATTATCAACCATTTGCTGGTATTTACGCCACATATATGGTGCCCAAGCTTGAAGATAAATATGAAATGCTTCGCACGTTGAGTGATGCGATCAAAGCCGTATATGCATCTGTATTTTACAAAGACAGCAAAGCCTATATGACAGCAACATCCAATCTTATTGATCAGGAAAAGATGGCTGTGGTTTTGCAGGAGGTAGTTGGCACCAAATATAACAATCGCTTCTATCCGACTTTCTCTGGTGTAGCACGTTCGCTTAATTTCTATCCGATTGGAAATGAAAAGGCAGAAGACGGGATAGCCAACATTGCTCTTGGATTAGGTAAATACATCGTCGACGGGGGGCTTACCTTACGTTTCTCTCCTCGTCATCCGCACAATATCTTACAGATGAGTTCGATGGATTACGCTTTGCGCGAGACTCAGACACGTTTCTACGCCCTTGATCTGGAAAATCTGGCCGACCAGTTTTCAATTGATGATGCATTCAACCTGCTTAAGTTAAGTCTGAAAGAGGCCGACCAGGATGGATCTCTAAAATTTATAACGTCTACTTACGATCCATATGATCAGATAATAAGAGATGGATATTATCCCGGTGGCAGAAAAATTATTTCTTTTGTAAATATACTGCAGCATGATGTATTCCCATTGGCCGAAACACTTAGTGCTGTACTACAAACCGGTCAGGAAGAAATGGGAAGACCCATAGAAATAGAGTTTGCCGTAAATCTTGATCCTTCCGATCCACGTAAAGCAATATTTTATTTATTACAGGTTCGCCCCATTGTTGATAATAAAGAGGTGATAAACGAAGATTTACGCAATGTTCCTAATGAAAGCACCATCCTTTCTTCAACCAGCGTTTTAGGGCATGGAATAGACAAGGAAGTACACGATATCATTTATGTAAAATCAGGATCTTTCAATTCCAGCAACAATCAGCTTATAGCGTATGAAATAGAGAAAATGAACCGAAAGTTCACTGATGAAAAGAAAAACTACGTTTTGGTTGGTCCTGGAAGATGGGGAAGTAGTGATACGTGGCTTGGTATTCCGGTAAAATGGCCTCACATATCCAATGCACGTGTGATCGTGGAATCAGGACTCGAGAATTACCGTATAGACCCAAGTCAGGGAACTCATTTCTTCCAAAATCTCACGTCATTCGGCGTTGGTTATTTCACTGTTAACCCGTTTAAACAAGATGGTTGGTTTGACGAAGATTTTCTGAATAAACAACCAGCGGTGGAAGAGACACAGTATTTACGTCATGTTCGTTTTGACAGTCCTATTGTTGTGAAGATGGATGGGAAAAATAGTCTGGGCGTGGTTATGAAACCAGCCGAGACTGTATAGAATATTCCAAAATAAAAGGATGTGATCTGATTAATTAAAAACAGGTCGCATCCTTATATGCTTGAACAGACGTCTCCTGATTAAATTTCAAATGGTATCTCCCTGTCTATGATTATTCCCCGGGGAGTGATAGTAGTGCCTGCAACAATCACCTCAACACCCTTTTTTGCCACCTCTTTCAGTGTGGAAGCATAGACGGGATCAATTTCTTTTGCCGGTCGGAAAAATTGCACATCCGAACGCATCAGCACATACAACATAGCTGTGTGGTATCCCTGACTCTTCGCCTCTGCCAGGGTGAGTAGATGCTTTTGTCCGCGTGTAGTGACCGAATCAGGAAATGAGGCTTCTCCATTTAACTTAAGAGTAACGCTTTTTACTTCAATAAACCATTTCTCATCTCCTCTCTCTGCGTAAAGATCAAAACGACTGTCTCCAAAGGTTACTTCTCGTTTTACTAAGTTAAAGCCCGACAAGGAAGGAATTACTCCTGCTTGTACAGCTTCAAAAGCCACGGTATTAGCATGTTGCGTATTGATACATACCCATCCACCATCCAAATAAATCAACTCCCATGTAAAGGCATTCTTTCGGGATGGATTTGATGAATGTGACAAAAGAACAGGTGCATCATTTTCAAGACACGTTTTCATGGAGCCGGAATTGGGACAATGAGCTGTAACAAGCTCTCCGTTGGTTAGCGTTATATCTGCCAAAAATCTTTTGTACCTTTTCAGCAATGTCCCCTGAGTTAATTCTTGTGTAAAATGCATGAAATAATGGTTTAAATGAAGAAATAATAACAAAAGTAAGTTCTTTTTTTAAAAAGCTATTGCTTTATTGAAATATTAAACTACTTTTGCACCCGCAATACGGGTCTAGCTCAGTTGGTAGAGCACTGGTCTCCAAAACCAGGTGTCGGGAGTTCGAGTCTCTCGACCCGTGCATAAAACGACACAGGTTGTCGTTTTTTTTATTTACACGCAATTTAATTCAGACCGAATTTAATTTCCTTTTTTTCACTATTTTCCGCCCAAGTATAAAAAAGCATAATTTAACGTTTATTTACGTTAAATCTATTTAACATTCACCATTATTTAAAGTGTATTTATTACTTTTATTCCCTCATTAAATCTAATAAAATCTAACGAAATTCGAGTACCGTAAAAAGCGATGACACACAGAAATTCAAACCGCTATAATCCTAAGGAAAGGTTTTATAGAAAGAAGTCATTTTTTCTTCTCGCCGGATTTCTCCTGGGAGCAGGATTAATCGTGGCCACCTATCAGACATCCGTCTATTTTTCAACAGATGAATCATGTATGATGTGCCACGTACATCCTCATGCAGAAGATAGCTGGAAAATGTCTAAACATGTCAATAACGGCAGTGGTGTTAAGACACACTGCGTAGACTGTCATTTACCGCCTAAGCATGATACTTGGGCCCATTATACCGCCAAAGCCAAACTTGGCATACGCGACGTATGGGGGTATTTAACAAAAGACAGTGCCGATTTTGATTGGGAAGCCAAATCACAGCTAGAATACGCAGTTACATTCATTCCGAACGAATCATGTAAAGAGTGCCATCAGAACCTCTTTCCTGAAGGAGTAACCGACAAGGGAATCACCGCCCATCTTTATTATGAAGAAAATGAGAAAAAACTGAATCTGCAATGTATAAGTTGTCACCTTGATGCAGGTCACTATAATCCCAATTATGCTCATTCGCAGATGACCGGTATTCCGGGACTAGCTGGGGCATCTGCAGATTCAAGCACATTTTTCAAAGAACCTGCACTTGTTACTGAGTTTAAGGATTACATAGAAACAATTCCGGGAACACCCGTTACCTTATCTATGAAGGCAATCCCGGGTGGCAGTTTCAAAATGGGTAGTCCTGAAAAAGAGCCGTTACGGGGTGAGGATGAAAGTCCTGTTCGCAACGTAACAGTAAGTCCGTTCTTTATGGCAGAAGTTGAGGTTACCTGGGATCAATACTGGGCATTCTACGGCAATACGATGAGTGAGGGAAGAACTCCTCCCGAAACCGTATATGCCAACAACAGTAATCCCGATGTAGATGCTATATCCGGTCCGACTCCTCCTTTTGGCTTTCCGGATCAGGGATGGGGTAGTGGCAACCGACCGGCTATAACCATGACACACTATGCCGCAGAAACTTTCTGCCAGTGGCTGTCAAAGAAAACAGGTAAAAAATACAGACTTCCAACTGAAGCAGAATGGGAATATGCTGCACGTGGTGGAACAAGCACTCCTTACTTCTTTGAAGGAGATCCCAAAGACTATTCCGATATTGGTTTCTGGAGAAAATTCTTTGATGCTGATACAGATATCATAAGTGAATATGTTATTTACAATAAAAACAGTAAAAACAAAACTCAGGAACCTTCTGCAGTTAAAGCCAATCCATTTGGATTAAAGAACATGTTGGGTAACGTAATGGAATACTGTGCAGACAAATATTCGCCCGACGCCTACAAAAAAGGGGGAGCCAGCGTTAAAGATCCAATTGTAAAAGAGGGTACCGAGTGGGTGGTTCGCGGAGGAAATTATACTTCCGATGCTTCCAAACTCCGTTCTGCATCACGCGACTATACTAAACACGATGCATGGTTGAAAACTGATCCACAGCAACCAAAAAGCATCTGGTGGTATTCTGATATACGAGGCATTGGCTTCCGTGTTGTCTGCGAACCCGATTCTTCTCTTAAAGCTAAATAAATTCTATATACCATTGTTACTTTAATTATTTTAGATCATGAAAAAAGAAAACAATCTCAGCAGAAGAGATTTCCTTAAAAATTCTGCCTTGATGGGAGCCGTTGGCACCTTGGGAGCTGGAGCAGCAGCTACAGCAGCTTTAACCTCTTGCGGCGGAGGCAAAACAGAAAGTAACGTTCTTAAGCCATTAAAGGAAGCCGGGACCTATTACATTCCGGAACTAACCGACATGGCCATAGACGGACAAGAGCTTAAAGCGGGTGTGATTGGTTGCGGCGGTCGCGGATCCGGAGCAGCCATGAATTTCCTGAATGCGGCTAACGGTGTAACTGTTGTTGCCCTTGGTGATGTTTTTCAGGATAGAGTTGAAGGCCTTGCAAAAAAGCTGAAAGACGAAAAAAACATTGAAATTGCAGCAGATAAATGCTTTGTAGGTTTAGATGCTTACAAACAGGTAATAGATAGTGGAGTGGACGTAGTAATTATCGCGACTCCTCCCTTGTTCCGTCCGGAACACTTTAAATATGCTACAGAAAAAGGCAAACACTCATTCCTTGAAAAACCAATCTGTGTTGATCCTACCGGATATCGTACGATTGTTGCTACATCCAAACAGGCCACAGCCAAAGGTCTATGTGTTGTAACAGGAACACAGCGTCATCACCAACGCAGTTATGTAGAATCCTATAAAAAGATTATGGAAGGTACCATTGGCGAAATTACGGGAGGTACAGTATATTGGAATCAGGGGATGCTTTGGTACAAAGAACGTCAGACCGGATGGAGTGATTGCGAATGGATGATCAAAGATTGGGTTAACTGGAAATGGTTGTCTGGAGATCATATTGTAGAACAACATGTACATAATATTGACGTGTTTACATGGTTCAGCGGACTTAAACCGGTTAAAGCAGTGGCATTCGGTTCTCGTCAACGTAGACTTACCGGCGATCAATACGACAATTTCAGTGTAGATTTTACCATGGAAAATGGTATACATTTGCACAGTATGTGTCGCCAGATAGACGGTTGTGCAACCAACGTAAGTGAATTTATACAGGGAACTAAAGGCTCTTGGGATAGTTCTACAATGGAAATTAAGGATCTTGCCGGAAATGTGGTTTGGAAGTATGACGGTGAAGCTGAAAAAGCCAATTTCAAACAAACAGATCCATATACATTGGAACATGCCAATTGGATTACCCACATTCGTTCTAAAAAACCAATTGCTCAGGCTGAAGAAACTGCCGTTTCCAATATGGCTGCAATCATGGGACGCGAATCAGCCTATACAGGAGCAGAAACTACCTGGGATGCGATGACCGCCTCAACAATTGATTACACACCCAAGGATCTCAATCTGGGCAAGATGGACATGAGCACTTTCGTTGTTCAGGTTCCGGGCAAACCAGTAGAAAAAAAATAACCGGATTATGACACTAAACAGAAGAAACTTTCTAAGAGCAACTCTGTCCGGTGCAGCAATTGCAACAGCAGGAGGCAGTCAAATGGTATTTGCCTCCTCTTGTTCGCAAGCTCAGCCGGTATCATCTGGAAATGTTACACTCAATCTTTCACTCCAGGAGGGATTGACTCCCGGAGACAACCTACAACAGAAGCTCGATTTTATGGAAGCAAATGGAGTTGTAGGCATCGAACTAGGTGGAGGTAACCTGTCCGGACGTGTAGGCGAAATCAAACAAGCCTTAAAAGGACGTAATATAAAAGTAAGTGCCATCTGTGCTGGTTTTAAAGGATTCATCCTATCAGAAAATCCCGAAATCAGAAAACAGTGCATGGATACCATGAAGGAAAATATAGCTGCTGCAGGTGAAGTAGGTTCAACAGGAGTTATCATTGTACCAGCATTCAACAATCAGGTACCTGTGCTTCCACATACAATGGAAACAAGAAACTTTCTCTGTGAACAATTTACTGAAATGGGAAACTACGCTGCAGAACATGGTACTACCGTTATTTTTGAACCTTTAAACAGGCGGGAGTGTTTTTATCTACGTCAGGTTGCTGATGCCGCCTCTATCTGCAGGGATATAAATAACAAGGGAGTGCGTTGTATGGGTGATTTCTGGCATATGACCTGGGAAGAAACATCGGATATGGGAGCCTTTATCTCGGCTGGAGAATATTTACAACACGTACATGTTGCCAGTAGAAAAAGACGCATCATGCCGGGCGAAGATGGAGAAGCTGATAACTATATTGATGGATTCAAAGGGTTAAAAATGATTGGTTATAACAAATACGTCAGTTTTGAATGTGGTTGCGAAGGCGACCGAAAGGTTGTTTTACCTGCCGCCCTCAAACTTCTGCGTGAACAATGGGAGAAAGCATAAATGCCGTTAGTAAATCCGACAATGAAATTAAGTGAGGTGGTTGAAGAACACACCTCACTTATTCCAGTTATCACCCGGTTTGGGATTCGCCTTGGTTTAGGCGACAAATCAGTAATACAAATTTGCGATGAATATGGGATAGATACAGATTTCTTTCTCATAATGGTTAATACATTTCTAAATGAAGAGTATTTTCCGGAAAAGAAACTACAAATGTTTCATACCTCGCAAATCATAGATTATCTTACCAAGACCAATATCTATTACAGCCGTTACCAACTACCAAATATAGAGAGACATCTATCATCCTTTATCTCTATGAGTGATAGAGGAAATGCATCACTGACTCTGATTGGTAAATTTTTCTCTACATTTAAAGATGAACTCATTTCGCGTATAGAGAAAGATGAGAAAGAATGGTTTCCTTATTGCCTGGCTCTTAGCAATAAATTGAATATTCAGCAAACATCTGAAGGGATTAAAGAATTGCAACTCTGCACTATTCAACGAAATGAGGATCGTATTGAAGCTTTACTCTATGATTTAAAGAGCATTCTTGTGAAGCACATATCAGGCGATTACAACGAAAATCTTTGCTATGCCGTAATATTCTCCATTCAAAGTCTGGAGAAAGACATCAAGCAACACAATCGCATCCGCTACCGTATTCTTGCTCCTATGGCGCTTGCGATGGAACAATTATGTAAATAAGAGAGCCGATTATGTATCACACTAAGCGTATAGCCATCATTCTGCCCGACACTTTACAGTCATCGGGTCTACAAAGCATTCTGACAGAGTATTTTGCTCCGGTTGAAACGAATTGCTTCTCAACCTACGAATCCTTTATGGCTACGGGAGGAGATATTTTCGACTACTACTTTACACTTTCAGAGACATTTGTACTCAATGTGGACTTTTTTTTGCCACGAAAAAGCAAAACTGTTATTTTAAGCGATTGTCCACTTTGTGGTGCAAGTCAGTCGGCCTACACCAATCTGCTCACTGTAAGGGCTCCCTTGGAAACTCTTATCGAACAAATACAACAACTATTTGAAAACGATGTTACTAATTTGGGAACCAGCGAAGGCAACAAAGAACTTAGTGCAAGAGAGATGGAAGTTCTTCAACTCGTTGTAAAGGGAACTATTAACAAAGAAATAGCCGACAAACTAAATATTAGTCTGAACACAGTCCTCTCACACCGGAAAAATATTACTGCAAAACTTGGAATAAAGACAGTGAGCGGACTTATATTTTATGCCATTATGCATGGAATAATTTCAGCAGAAGATATCGATTTATAAACATATAATATGATTCAATTTATTGGGACAACTATTCGCTACGAAAAAGAGCAACCTGTTCGGGAGTTTAATCTTGAAGTATCAAAAGGCGAAAAGGCAGTCTTCACAGGTCCATCCGGATCTGGTAAAAGTTCTTTACTAAACGCTCTTATGGGATTTGTTCCTCTTGCCTGTGGAGAAATAAGGATCAATAATCAGCTATTATCACCGGCAACAATAAACAAAATCCGTCAGGAAATTTCGTACCTGCCTCAGGAATTATCGCTCGATCTAGACACAGTGGGGGATTTGATTTACTATCCTTTCGAGTTTAAAAATAACCGGCACCTGAAACCTGATAATCACAAAATTAATGAAGTGCTAAAGTTGTTGCTTTTAGACGAATCAATTCTTTCAAAAAAATTATCAGAAGTTTCGGGAGGACAAAAGCAACGTCTCGGATTAGCCTCCGTTGTTTTGCTCAACAAGCCGATAATTATATTGGATGAACCAACTTCGGCTCTAGACGACGATTCGGCTGTTGCAGTTGCGAAGCTTATTGGCTCATTTAAGAAAACAACGGTTATATCTGCCTCACACGATTTACGGTGGATAGAGTTAATGGATACACAAATAAAATTATAACAGATGGGAGCACAAGATATTAGCTGGATTAATCTGATTAGCGGTTACCTACTACTGATTATCCCAATTTTAATATTCACATACTATAAAACCGGATTAATTAAAGATACCCTTTGGGCTGTTGGTAGGATGACAATTCAATTGTTGATGGTTGGAACCTATCTTGAATTCATATTTACACTTAACAGCTGGGTAATTAACCTTGTATGGGTGCTTATTATGATTGCAGTAACCGCCTTCACAGTAATCGACAGGGCACAGCTGTCCCGAAAATTATTTTTGCTGCCTGTTTTCGCTTCCGTGTTAATCAGTCTATCCGTTGTAGATCTTTATCTGTTGGGCATCGTGCTTAAACTGGACTTTATTTTTGATGCAAGATACTTCATTCCAATCACAGGTATGCTTATCGGCAACACACTGGCAGATATGGTTGTCTCCCTCAACAATTTCTACAAAGGGATAAGTAAGCAGCAGACAACTTATCGTTTTGCTCTGGCTAATGGAGCTAGCAGAACTGAAGCTCTGGCTCTTTTTATGCGTGAAGCCATCCGCGTTACAATGAATCGAAGCATAGCAACCATCGCCGTTATGGGGCTGGTGTCCTTGCCAGGGATGATGACCGGACAGATTTTGGGAGGAAGTTCTCCATCGGTAGCCATAAAATATCAGATTCTGATTATGCTCACCATCTTTGTATCATCTCTAATCACAAATGTGCTTACACTGTTATTTTCATGCAGAAAAGCATTCGATTCAATGGGTAATCTTCGAAAAGAAGTTATACGTTAAAATCACTACAAATAGTGATTGTAGATAAATGTTGCTTTTTGTTCCTTTGCGTGTAAATTCAATATCAAAAAACAATGAAGCAACTATATTTATTCGCCTTGTACCTTGCAGGCTTATTTATTGTCTGTGATGCGAAAGCAATACAAGACAATGCGACCGATACTCTTAGAATCTACCACATGGATGAAGTGGTAGTAACCTCATCAACCAAAGAAACAAATAACTTACGGAAACTTCCCGGATCCGTAACAATACTTTCCCCGCAGACTATTGGAGGAAATCAGATTGAATCGGTAAAAGATCTCAGCAGTTACGTACCGAACTTCTTTATTCCTGATTATGGATCCAAAATGACTTCGGCTGTATATATCCGGGGCATCGGGACTCGTAACAGCGGACAATCAGTAGGCCTTTATGTAAATGACGCTCCTTACATGGATAAAAGCACATTCGATTTTGAACTTACGGATATCCAACGGATAGAAGTACTTCGTGGTCCGCAAGGTACACTTTACGGACGTAATGCCATGGGAGGAATTATTAACATCTACACCCTCTCCCCCTTCGATTATCAAGGAACCAAGCTCTCTGTTTCGGCAGGAAATTACGGGCAGTTTAAAGCAAAAGCATCCCATTATAACAAACTTTTGGAAAATGTAGCTTTATCAATAGGAGGCTACTATGACCGGAACGACGGATTTTTCACAAATTCATTCAATGGAAAGAAAGCCGATAAAGAAGAATCTGTTGGTGCGCGTCTGGGGCTTGAATGGATGATTAGCCCCCAATTCAAAGCCATCTACAACTTTTCGTTTGATTATTCAGAACAGGGAGCATTTCCATACGGATTATACAATCCGGAAACAAAAGAAACTGCTGCGGTAAGTATAAACGATTCAAGCACATATAATCGTAGAATGATCGGCAATCAGCTACGATTGGAATACAAGTCCAATCAATTCACTCTAAGTAGCACAACTGGTTACCGGCATCTGAAGGACAACATGAATATGGATCAGGACTTTTCTCCACTTTCTATCTTCACACTCAACCAAAAGCAGAAACAAAACGCATTCAGTCAGGAAATAGCCCTAAAGTCTAATCAACCAACTAATTACCAGTGGTCTGTTGGCTTGTATGGGTTTTACGACGATCTGCATACGGATGGTCCGGTAACATTCAAGGAAGATGGAGTAAAAACAGTGCTTCAATCGGTGTTTGACCGACTTAAAGCAAGTATTCCCCGAATGCCTCAACTTATCATTCTGGATGAACAGATCTACATTCCGGGGTCGTTTGATACTCCAACCTACGGACTTGCACTTTACCACCAATCCACGATAAACAATCTGTTCTCAGAAGGATTATCTCTTACCGCCGGTATCAGACTGGATTACGAAAAGGCTGAGATGGATTACCACTCTGAAGCAAGTATGCATTTTGGTATGCAGATGGCACCGGGTATGCCGATGATTACCTTGCCCGAACTTCCAACAAGCGTTATGGATGGAAGTATTAACCAAGACTCATGGCAGGTTCTACCCAAAATCTCGCTCAAGTATGAATGTACCCCACGTACATTTACTTATATTTCGGCAGCAAGAGGGTATAAGGCGGGAGGTTACAACGTACAGATGTTTGCTGACCTGATACAAGATCAGCTTAAATATGACCTGATGAGTGCCTATGCTCCACAAATGGCAGTAGAACCCTCTCCAGTTAAAGATGTTGCATCCTACAAACCAGAATACAGTTGGAACTATGAAGCAGGCATCAAGAGTGAACTGATCGACAAAAGATTAACAGCAGAACTCACCTTGTTCTATATGGATCTTCGTGACATTCAACTCACTAAATTTGTAAACAGCGGCAACGGTCGAATGATAACGAACGGAGGAAAAGCAAGAAGTCTGGGAGCAGAAGCAACTATCCAGGCCCGTATTACTTCTAACCTCACCGCCAACATCAACTATGGATATACGAATGCCACTTTCCGGAACTATTTCCATGAAGAAAAACAAGGTTCCGAAATTATCCGGACTGACTATAAGGGAAATCATATTCCCTACACTCCTTCTCACACCTTCAGTGCTGGATTGCAGTATTCCAAGCTACTAAATAATTGTTGGCTTGATCAGTTTACAGCATCAGCTCAATACTCCGGAGCAGGAAAGATTTGGTGGACCGAAAAAAATGATATCGGACAAGACTTTTATGGTACAGTGAATGCCAAAGTCGGAGTTCGTAAAGGAAATATAAAACTGGATGTATGGACTCGCAACTTGTTGGATGCTGATTATACCGCGTTCTATTTCGAATCATTTGGGAATCCATATATGCAAAAGGGAAAACCGTTCCAGGTAGGCGCTGAAGTATCTGTGGCCTTCTGAAATCGAAAACAAAATTATTCGGGCTGATATAGGTATATATCGGCCTGAGTTGTAAATACAGGAATAATAACTAACGTATGAACAAATTCATTTTTCTGACAATCTGTATTCTTTCTTTCGGACTACAGCTCCATGCGGAAGAGGTTGACACATTGAACTCCCGAAGTATCTTTTTAGACGAGGTAGTAGTTCAGTCATTCAAACAGAATAAATCTTACCGGATGGAGCCGATCTCGGCTTCTGCATTCAGCAGCACGGGGATTGTAAACCGGAATATTACCGGGATCAAGGAGTTTAGTGCGCTTGTGCCCAATTTGTTCATCCCCGATTACGGCTCCAAACTTACATCTCCGGTATATATCAGAGGAATTGGATCGAAGATTAATGCCCCGTCCGTGGGGTTGTATGTAGATGGAATACCATATTTTGAGAAGTCGGCCTTCGATTTTGATTTCAGTGAAATAGACCGTATCGAGGTATTACGCGGTCCACAAGGTACTCTATACGGACGGAACACCATGGGTGGTATTATAAATGTTTTCACTAAATCACCCTTGGAATGGCAAGGGAGCAGTCTTTCCCTAATGGCCGGTAATTATGGACAACGACAAGCATCGGCATCACACTATGGAAAACTAACCCACAATCTGGGCTATGCCATATCCGGCAACTATAATCATACGGATGGGTATTTCAACAACTTGGCTACCGGCGAAAAGGCCGATACACAAGACAGTGGGTCCGGACGGATTCGTCTGGAGTGGCAATTGCAACCAAAGCTCAAAATACAGCTGATGACCAGTTTGGATCACTCTGATCAAGGAGGTTATCCCTACGCGCTGTACAACAAAGAGACCAACAGTGTGGGACAAGTCAACTACAACGACTTCAGTTCTTACCGACGTACTCTGTCCAATACAGGTGCCACAGTCGATTACAAAACAGACCGTTTTTGGCTGAGTTCACAAACCGCATTTCAATATCTTAAAGACAGACAAGGAGTAGATCAAGACTTTTCAACAAAAAACCAATATTATGTGATACAAAAACAAGAACAAAACATGCTTTCCGAAGAACTTAATATTAAGGCTATAACTCATACTAATTATAAGTGGTTATTCGGAGCCTTTGGTTTTTATCAGGGAATGGACAACGAAGTCGACATGGATTACAAACTCCAGCGTATGTCTACCCATAAAGTTTACGATTCACCCACTTATGGCTTCGCCCTCTATCACCAGTCCACTATCGATAAACTTTTTACCGACGCACTTTCTCTTACACTGGGTATTCGTTATGATTGGGAACAGGCACATACCGATTACAAAGCATATCGAAGCATGAATGACACAACCGGTATGACTGACAGCTTTAAAAGTAAGCTCACATTTCGTCAGCTCACCCCCAAAGCTACACTTCAATATACCTTTTCTGGGAGTCAACTGCTATATACCACTGTATCCAAAGGATATAAATCGGGGGGATTCAACACCTCCTTCGAAAGAGATGAAGACCGTTCTTTTGAACCGGAATACAGTTGGAACTACGAAGCAGGAACTAAACTTAACTTCTTGCAAAACCGCATTAAGACCGAGTTAAGCCTGTTCTATATTGACTGGCGCAACCAGCAAATCTACCAACCGCTACCCAGTGGAAAAGGTTCCATGCTAAAAAATGCTGGCCGATCGGAAAGCAAGGGAATTGAATTCGCTCTCCAGGCTAATGTATGTAACGGATTTATGTTTAACGTTGCCTATGGTTATACTGATGCCACTTTTAAAGAATATCAACGTAGCGCCACATTGGATTATGCAGGAAAAAAGCTACCACTTGTTCCGTCTCAGACATTCTCTTTGGGAACCGATTATTTGTTCCGTGTAAAATCGCCTTTGCTGGATCGCATCCAGATGAATATCTCCTATAGCGGAACTGGGAAACTCTACTGGAGTGAAAGCAACGAAGCCTTTCAAAAATATTACGGTATATGGAACGGTAAAGTCTCTTTCATGAAAGGAGCATTCACGGCTTCCATCTGGGGAAAAAATCTCACAGGAACAGAATATACGGCATTTTACTTCGAAAGCGGCGGAAACTCCTTTGCTCAGAAAGGAAAACCTGTTACCTTTGGGGGAAATCTGACGTTGAACTTCTAATAGAGAATCCATGTGGTTTAAACCTACAACCAGTAAACTGGTTACCTTTTTCTGTCTTTACATAGCACAGAGTATACCTATGAGCTTTTTCTCAACGGTTATTCCTGTTATGATGCGGCAGGAAAATTTCTCGCTTGCCTCCATAGGCTTATTACAATTGATAAAACTTCCCTGGATTCTCAAATTTCTTTGGTCACCGCTTGTAGATCGAAACTGTGTTACCGTGTCGCATTATAAGAAATGGATCTTCTCTTCGGAACTAATCTATGCTGTTCTTATATTTTCGGTTGCCTTTCTTGATTTCAAAGAGAATTTTACAACCATTCTGGTATTGGTGATTATCTCGTTTGTAGCATCAGCCACACAAGACATCGCCACCGATGCTCTTGCAGTTCTTTCATTTAAAAGAAAAGACAAAAGCTTGGTTAACAGTATGCAATCCATGGGAAGCTTTGCTGGAGCCATGTTGGGAGGAGGAGCCCTCCTGCTTCTTTTCAAACAGATCGGATGGAATAGCCTGCTTCCATGTCTTGCCATATTTGTAATCATCGCACTGGCACCCCTTCTTTTCAACAAAGAAATTGCCATTAAAGAAAAGAGTCCTGCTCAAAAAGCAAAACGTATGGACTTTTATTACTTTTTTACTCAAAAAGGTATCTGGAAACAAATAGTTTTTCTATTCCTTTACTACGCTGGGCTCATTGGCATACTAGCTATGCTAAAACCATACATGGTAGATCTGGGATACAATATGCAGGAAATCGGGATTATGAGTGGTGTAGCCGGAACATCTGTAGCATTCGCATCTTCTTTTGCAGGAGGATTCATCCTTCGTCGCATAGGCAGATACCGTAGCCGGATTCTATTCTCTGTTTGTATTCTATTGGCCACGCTCTATTTCATGTGTCTCTCTTACTGTACTCCCACCACCCTGATGCTATATATCGGGATCTTTTTGCTTTGGGGAAGTTATGGAATGGCAACCATCGTTGTATATACAACAGCTATGGATAGCGTACGGGAAGGACGCGAAGGAACTGATTTTACGATACAGACCGTAATTACGCATCTAAGCGGTATGTGTATGGCTATTGTGAGTGGTAAGCTAGGAGACCATGCTGGTTATCACGGAGTATTTTTATTTGAGGTAGTGCTGGCAACTACCTCCTTATTATTCATATTACTGTTTTTTAAAAAGGGACAAACAAAATGACAGACCTGTTGCTTGAAAAATATAATGTACCTGTACCAAGATATACAAGTTATCCGCCTGCAAATTATTTTTCGGATGCCTTCAACAACAAGACATACGAAGAGGCTATAATAGCATCCAATAATCAACAACCCGGGCACATTTCATTTTATGTACACATTCCGTTTTGCAAACATCTTTGCCATTACTGCGGATGCAATTCTTTCGCTATGACAAACGAAAAAAAGGTAAACGAATACCTCAAAGCTGTACATACAGAAATTGATAAGGTAACCGCATTACTGGACAATGGCCGGATGATTGCCCAGATTCATTACGGCGGAGGAAGTCCCACCTCCATTCCTGTTGAGCGTCTGCGCGAACTGAATGAACATATGAGGGAACGCTTCCAAACCATCCAGGATCCTGAAATTGCTATAGAATGCCATCCGGGCTATCTGGACGAAAGTTATTGGGAAGCCCTCACTCAGGCAGGGTTCAACAGAATCAGTCTTGGCGTACAGGACTTCGACGAAAAAGTGCTTAAAACTGTAAATCGCCGGGCTTCCCTGCTCCCTATGGAAACTATTTTCGGGATCCTCCGGAATGCCGGAGTACGTATTAACATGGACTTTATCTACGGTTTACCCCATCAGACTGTTCAAAGTTTCAGCCAGACTATTCGCAGAGCAATCCAACTTCAACCAGACCGTCTTGTTACGTTCTCTTATGCCCATGTTCCCTGGGTAAATAAAAGTCAACTTCTACTCGAAAAAGCAGGATTGCCTGCCGGCGAAGAAAAAAGCAATATGTACGACACGGCAAGGCAACTTCTTAAAAAAGCCGGGTACGAAGCCGTGGGTATGGACCACTTTGTACGACCGGACGACGAACTTTTTACTGCTCTACAAACGAAGCAGCTTCACCGCAATTTTCAGGGATACTGCACCCGCAGAACTACCGGACAAGTTTATGCCTTCGGTGTTACGGGAATCAGTCAGCTATCCACAGCTTATAGTCAGAATATAAAAGATATTACCGCTTACATAGAGACAATCAACCAGGGAGGCTTTGCAGTAACCAAGGGATATTCTCTTTCTTACGAGGAACAACTCACCCGTGAAGCCATTGAATCACTCATGTGTAACGGCTCTCTTGATTGGGAGGAGCTGGCCAGACAAGCCGGTATATCATCCGAAACCTACCGGGCAGCCACAGCTTTCAATCCGGAACGGATGAATGAATTTGCGTCAGATGGACTTATCACATGGAGCGAACATAATATACAACTTACTCCAAAAGGTGCTATATTTGTGCGTAATGTAGCTGCTTCATTGGACAAGCTGATGCTACATACAACTAAATCATTTTCCAAACCTGTATGACGATGGAAGCAAAATCAGCACAAGTAGTTGTAATAGGGGCAGGTCTCACAGGGCTGACCACAGCATTTTACCTTACACGCAGAGGTATATCAGTCCATATACTTGAGGCTTCTGCACGTACTGGAGGACAAATACATACTTATAAAGAAAACGATTTTATATACGAATCAGGACCAAATACCGGAGTGGTATCTTACCCTGAAGTAGCCGAACTGTTCGCGGCGCTTTCACCCCATTGCGAACTCGAAACCGCAAAAGAGGAATCCAAACGACGCCTTATCTGGAAAGGAGATCGATTCCGTGAGTTACCTTCCGGATTACTTAGTGCTGTTACCACCCCTCTGTTTACATTGAAAGACAAGTTCCGAATCTTAGGTGAACCTTTTCGGAGTAAAGGTTCCAATCCCGACGAATCTGTAGCCCAACTGGCTGCCCGACGTTTGGGACAATCTTTCGTAGATTATGCAGTTGATCCATTTCTGTCCGGAGTGTATGCCGGCAATCCACATACACTGATAACCCGGTATGCCCTTCCCAAGCTTTATAATCTGGAACAGGAATATGGCAGTTTTATCCGTGGAACAATTGCTAAAGCTAAAATCCCTAAAACTGAACGAGATCTTCTTGCCAGCAAAAAAGTTTTTTCTGCACGTCAGGGATTAGGTAATCTGGCTGAAGCCCTGACCAAAGCGATCGGGAGCAAACATATTACGCTACAAGCAGATAATGTAACTATTTTACCCCATAACGGAAAATGGGAAATAAAGTATAATACTCCTCATGGAGAACACACCTATCATGCAAGTCAGGTGGTCTCCACTATTGGAGCATACAACCTGCCTAACCTCTTACCGTTTATAGATCGTAAAGAGATGGCATCCATCAGCAATCTTACCTACGCTCCGGTGATACAAGCAAGCGTAGGATTTAAAAATACCGGAACATTGCGTTTCAATGCATTCGGAGGACTAGTGCCATCCAAGGAAAAGAAAAAGATATTGGGTATACTATTTCCTTCGGCTTGTTTTGAAGGAAGAGCGCCAGAAGAGGGAGCTCTCTTTTCATTCTTTATGGGAGGCATGAAACACCAGGAACTTCTGCAAAAAAACGACGAAGAGCTTATCAATTTAATAAGGGAAGAATTACACCTGATGTTGGGATTTCAAAAAGAAATAGAACCCGACCTGCTCAAAATCTTCCGCCATCATCGGGCTATCCCTCAATATGAACTAAATAGCGGCAAAAGATTTGAGACTATCGAAAAGCTGGAAAAGCAGTATCCGGGTCTTCATATTGCAGGAAATTTGAAAGGGGGAATAGGTATGGCTGATCGAATTCGTCAAGCAACGCAACTAGGCCTTACATTAGCAAAGAAAGAATAAAAA
Source organism: Macellibacteroides fermentans (assembly GCF_013409575.1). Taxonomy (NCBI): domain Bacteria; kingdom Pseudomonadati; phylum Bacteroidota; class Bacteroidia; order Bacteroidales; family Porphyromonadaceae; genus Macellibacteroides; species Macellibacteroides fermentans. The sequence goes on from NZ_JACCCY010000001.1 coordinate 1,178,593, forward strand.
CTATTTTACATGAATTTGTACGTAGAAGAATTAAAAGAAATAAGTGAAGCAGACTTACTTACACTGGAGAGTCTGATGAATCAGCTTACGGGGCGTACAGTAAAGCTCTCCCGCGAATACATAGATGGAATAAAAGCAGAAAATTCGCCTGTAAAGCTTTATGTAATCCGCAAGGAAGGAGTTATCATCGCAACCTACTCACTGGCTGTTACATTGATCCCAACTGGCAAAAAAGGTTGGATTGAAGATGTGGTTGTGGATGAATCGTACCGGGGCCAAGGATTAGGGAAGACACTGCTACTTCATGCTCTCGCAATAGCTCCACAATTAAGCTTATCAAAATTATTTTTAACTTCACGCCCGGAACGAATTACTGCAAATCAGCTTTATCAGCGTATCGGTTTTACCCAAAGAACTACCAATGTGTATGAGTATCCGATTCTTGGATAAAGCAGATCACCAAAATTTATTCTGAGCCGGATTATATTCAAAACCTGCAGAAGCAAGTTTGGCTGTAAGTTGTCCTTTGTCAACAGCCATATCATCGCAAAGAGCATCCAATGAGGGATAGTAATCTCGAAGCTTCATATTGATTGTACTGAAGAGAATCATCGGATCGTCCGGAAGTTGTTGCATGAATTATTTCTGTTAGTTGTTGTCTAATTTTCAGCTGCAAAGTTACAAAATTCCATAAAAAAGTCAAACTTTAGAAACTTTCAAAAGAATTTTGAGAGAGATTGATTCCAAACCTATAAATTAAGGGGCAACCTCAAAAAGAGATTACCCCCAATTCATTATTTAATCAATAAAACTTATTCAAGGCATTAAATATTAATTGGCAAAGGCCTTTTATAATTAATATCCTGGTGTTTGTTCCAACAATGGATCATTATTAAGCGTATTTACATCAACTGGCCATAGCAGTTTGTGAGATTGCGATTCGGGAATCAAAGCTTCAGGTGATTGTCCGTATACCGCAGGGTAATTTGCAGAGGCAGAAAAGACCAGAGATTTACCATTAGCATCATGCATGCGTACTACATCAAACCAACGTTTACCTTCCCATACAAATTCTTTATCACGCTCATGTAAGATAGCCATTTCATTTTCTGCATAAGAACCATCCTTATAAGCTACCTGATCATTATAATTATCGCCGTAAGCACGTTGTCGAACTTGATTTATATAAGCCTGACAAGAATTTCCAAGACCATTCTCTATTTCAGCCATCATTAACAACCAGTCGGCATACCGATACAAAACTACGTCAGTTTCGTAAACCCTGTCATTCGTACTGTTAATGATACCAATGCATTTCTTCAACACAATTCCAAAATCGCCATTCACTGGTTTTGAATAAAAATCAAAGAATGTTTTGTCCCTACGTGAATCAGTGGCATCATAACTTCTCCATAAAGATTCTTTATATTCATTTCTTAACAAACCATTTCCTCTTAGATTCAACACATCACCCAATAGTTTTCCATCACGACCATATACAGCATCTACAAAGCCAGCTTGAGCATAAAGAAATTCTGAACCCCAGTTCGTAGCTTCTGTATCCATAAATCTAATGGCAAAAATAATTTCATTATTACCTTTAGAAGAGAACACACTTGAGAAATCATTCATTAAAGAATAGCCGCTTATCCCTTGCAATGCAGTTTTAGCAACCTCTAAATCTGCACGGCCTGCTGCAGTATGATTTCCTGTCGTTACTTTTGCTGACCACAAATAGATATCTGCCTTAAGCATTAACGTTGCATTTTTAGACCAAATTGAAGCCGAAGCAGCTGTAGTATTTGTAAAAAATGTTTCAGACTTAACAATATCTTCTTTAATAAAAGCAAGTGTCTCTTCAGCTGTAGAGCGAGCTGTATAAAGTTTGTCAGCAGAGACTTTACCATCTAAAACTTTCACATCAGTAATTTTAGGAACTCCGCCCCAAGTTCTATAAAGCATAAAGTAATACAAAGCTCTTAAGCCATAGGCCTGACCTAAATAAGTATTACGACTTTCTGTCGATAAAAAAGCACATTCGTTTTCCACTTTTTGGATAAAGTGATTCACTTGCATGATATTGCTATATATACCTCCCCAAGATGAAATGCCTACATTATCTTTCGTAAATTGATTATCCTTTATCGGACTACTGTAATTCAAACTGGTATTCAATGAAGATGTTCCTGTACGTGAAGTACCTCCACGAGCTTCTCCCAGCAAATAGAATAAAGTATAATCTCCTCGAAGATCCGTATGCAATCCTGTCATAAAACCTTTTACCTGTGCTTCATTATTCCAGAAATTACTACTTCCATAATAATCTTCCGGAGATAAATCGAGTGAATCACACGAAGTATAAAACAGCACAGAAATAAATATTGATAAAATATATGATATTCTTTTCATAATCGTTACTATTAAAATTTTAGAATGAAACATTTACTCCAAATATAACAGTACGTGGCAATGGATAACCTCCACTATTGTCACTCTGCTCAGGAGAGAAAACATGATCTGCTTCTGTAAAGTATCCTAAATTTTGTCCTGTTACAGAAAATTCAACATTATTTAATTTAAGCTTGCTTGCTAACAATGATGGCAATCTATAAGCCAGACTCAATTCACGTAATGCAATATAATTTCCATTATACACAAACATGGATGTATTTCTTGCATAATTACGTTTTCCAAGCTGATCAGCCCATGTATAAACAGGATATTTAGCATTTACATTCGTTTCTGTCCAGGTTTGTTTTGTATCTACAATAGAATTGTAAGTTCCTTGCATATTTCCCATAATCCAAGGAGTTCTGTAATCTACTACATTAAATCCGAGAGCGTAGTCGAAACGTGCTGAGAAAGATAAATTCTTCCATGTAAGGTTAGTATTAATACCGCCGGTCCATTTAGGCACAGTGTTTCCTACCTTCACAAGATCAAAATTATCAATTACCCCATCACCATTAACGTCTTTCCATTTTACATCACCAGGTTGAATTGGTAATGCTTTTGTTTTTTGTGCGTCAGTCAATCTAGCCCACGCATCAGGACCATAAAGCGGTTTATTATTCGATCCATTATTCCCCGTAGACTTATCAATAAGCTCTCCTGGGATCTCATTAACAGATTTATAAATACCTTCGGCCTTAAACGCATAAATATTTCCCGGACGTTGACCTTCCTGATAACCTCCTACCCATGCTTTATCCTCACCTTTTCCGGTATAGACCTGAAATGCATTTTGACGATTACGTTCTAATCCATTATTAGGTAGTTCAATGATTTTATTAATATTATATGCACCATTCGCATTAACATTCCATTTCCAATCTTTTCCATCAATAATACGGAAACCTAACTCAAATTCAAGTCCCTGATTCTGTAATTTCCCATTATTTGATGTTATACTGGAAATTCCAGAAGTTGAAGGTAAAGTAATACTTGCAAATTTATCTTCTGTATTTCTGTTATAATATGTAAAGTTGGTATTAATTCTATTTGCCAAGAAACTTAAGTCCAAACCAAATTCCAATGTTTGAGATTTCTCCCACATAAGATATGGATTAGGAATACTTCCAAGCAGGTATCCGGTATTACTATTATATTTATTACTTCCATACGATCCTTGAACAGTATAATTTCCAACCCAATTAGGATTTACATTTCCATTCAATCCATAGCTTGCTCTTAATTTTGCAAAAGAAATAACATCCGAATATTTTTGCATAAATTCTTCTTTTCCAAATACCCAACCAGCGGAAATTCCTGGGAATACCCCCCAACGATTATCATCTACTAATTTTGAATATCCATCTTTTCGCATTACAAAAGAAACTAGATATTTACTTTGAAAATCATAATTTACGCGACCAAAGAACGACATGATACGTTGGCGACTATGCCATGAATCAATTGAACGTTTCCCTTTATCAGTACTCGTATACGATAAATCCATAAAATCATCTGTTGCTGCCCCAGAACCTGATGCAGAAAACCCTTTATTATAAGCATCATAGTATTCAAAACCCGCCATAGCAGCCAGATAGTGATCTTTTGTAATTTGATTATCGTAATTCAACACTGCATTATAAGTCTGACTTAATGTACGGTCATAAGAGGCAGAACTAGCTCTGGCAGTATTATAATTACCTGGTGATGACAAATAATCACGGTTAAATGCTTCCAGCTTTTCTTCGTCAAAATACCAGTTGGCAGATAATTTCAAAGCTAAACCTTTCATAATATCAATATTGAAAGATTGTACCATTGTAAACTTATCAGTATTATTGTCTCGAATTAATTTGTCTAAGTTAAGCAACTGATTTCCATCACCAGAATTATTACCCAACAACATCTCACCATCAGCATTGTATCCACGGAACGTTGGCGGCAACGACATTAGCCTTGAAAAATAAAGTGCTTCAGAAGAAGATGTTGGAGACAATCCATACCATTTAGCATCAGCGAAATTAAATGATGAACTTGATGTTAACCATGGCTTAAGCTTATAATCGGCATTGAAAGTAAAGGTTAGGCGTTTATACCAGTTTCCTATTGCATTTCCCTCACTGTTATTGTAGCCAATACCTGCATAGTAATTACCTTTATCATTTCCTCCACTGGCACTAATATTGTAATCCTGAGAAAAAGAAGGAGTATTTAAATTAAATGTTGCCGGATCAAAGTCTTTATAAATAATCTGTCCACCGTAAACAGGGTCAGTCATTGTCTGCCATCCCTGTTTCAGCAAGAAAGCCAAATCATCTGTATAGTTCATTGGGCTCCAAATAGCCTGAGAAGTCTTGTTCCCATCTAAAGGAGTGACACCGTCGCTTGCAAAATATTTATTTCCCGTTCCATAAGGAGAAGCTGTACCCAAAGAAGCCATTGTTGTTACACCTTGCCAACCTCCCTTTGAATCCTGATAAATTTGAGCTGAGCGTTGATAAGCCTTACGCATCCATGATATATAATCACCGGCACCCATAAATTCATACGGATTTGAATAATAGTTAAGACCGAATTTTGCCTTTACTGCAATCTCTCCTTTGCCTTCTTTACCTCTTTTTGTTGTTACTAAAACTACGCCATTATTTGCACGAGCTCCATAAATAGCTGTTGCTCCGGCATCTTTAAGGACCTCCATCGATTCAATGTCTTCCGGATTAATATCGCTCAAACTTCCACGTACCTGACCATCAACCAAAATTAGTGGAGATCCAGATCCACTGTAATCAGTACCACCACGAAGAATAATTGTTGGAGTTGCTCTCGGATTACCTGATGTCTGCAAAACCCGCAACCCCGATACAGCCCCAGAAAGTGCTTGAGCCGGATTCGAGAATAATCCTTGTTTTAAGACATCCTCTTTTACTTTAGCAATTGAGTTTGTTACTTTGGTACGTAGCTGCTTACCCCCGTAACCTGTAACCACAACTTCTTCCAGTTGCTGACTATCTTCTTTCATAATGATATTCATCGGAGCTCCGGCGGTTGCTTTAACTTCCAATGCGGCATAACCAATATAAGAAATCCGAAGTGTAGCATTTGGACTTACATCCAATACAAAATTACCATCTATATCTGTGATGGTCCCATTTTGTGTACCGACTTCCAACACTGAGACACCAGGCAATGTCATCTTCTGGTTATCGTACACAACACCCTTAACGGCAACTTTATTCTGAGCAAAAATGCTTAGAGATAAAAGTAACAGTAAGAAACTTAAGATAGTCTTGTGACTCATTTTCATAACTTTATAAATTAATAATAGGATAATAATATTTATTTGCACATAACTTTTTACCAATATTCATCAAATCTCTGCTTTCTATGTCTTCATTCTCTCAATACCATCTCATCAACCCTCAATACAATTCAAATTAATACATAACAAAGCCCCACAAATCATATTCATTTTATTTACACGACAAACATAAATAAATTATTTTAATATATTCTCTTAAAATTAGAAAAGTTTACATTTTTAACACTTAGACTTAATAATACCGAATTGATGACTATAAAAAATAAAACATTAATTAAAATGGAGGTTTAATTGAATATAAGACAAAAAAGGAGCCATTTGATAATGACTCCTTCTAAAATTTCTTGTAAAATCTACAAAATTCGTATCAGGCCCACATCTGGCGTTCTTATTCCAGGTTTAATTTCACCCCCAATAATAATAAAACATTTATTTAACAATAAAAGGGATGCTCCAGCTCTGGCTGTAAACTCATTATCATCAAGGAAAGTCCATTTTCTTGTAAACGTATTATATATAAATATCTCTTTATTGAATTTATACCAAGCACTCGGATGCTTTAAATAGGAATCTTTCTCCCTGGTAAGTCTACTAAATAAACTCGTTTTACCATTTTTTTCTGCCAATTTCAGGTTTCGGTTCATACTTATGGCAGATAAAAATCGGTCATAATTTACACCGCCAGTAAAGTAAATCAAACTATCTCCATTAGAAACAGCACATCCTCCTGTAAATGTCCGCAATTCACCTCCCTTCATAACAGGAACAGCCGACTCTAGTTTCCATTCGTTATTCACACTACTGAATGACAATAAATTTGTCGGAATAAAAGGTTTGCTATTATAAACTTCAGGCTGGAATCCCCCGGATAGATAAATCTGTGTTCCTTCATCAGAATGCTGAGAAACTAAAACAGGCTGCAACCTGGCACATCCGGGAAAATCGGGCAAGATCTCCCATCCTTTAGTCAGCTGATTCAGATTCAGACGGAGAAATGAATTAGCCGGCATGCCATTTTTATTTCCTCCGGCAACATAGATATAGTTAGCACTTGATGTTGCTGCCAAATTATCCATTCTAAATGGTAATTCCGGAAGTTTTATTATATCAACTTGAGAGGCTACGGCATTCCACGACAATAAATAAGCTGACGAAAATGATTGTTTATCATTGTTCCCTCCAATACAGACAAGGCCTTCCGATACAGAGACCGACGCTCCATAAGCAACGGGATGGGGTAAAGTTCCTACCTTTTCCCATTGTACAGTCATCATGCCGGCAGTATCCAACTTCCATATTGAATCGTAATATCTCTTTACTCCTCCTTCGGATGCAGGCTTATCAGGGAAATTGCATCCTCCTGCAACTAAAATACATCCATTAGTGATTCCGGAGAAATGACCGGAAACACCTAAAGAAATTGAATCGGAACTATTTGTCCGAGGCAAGGAAGGTAAAGACTGCCAAACAGCTTTCTTTCCAGGCCATCTGACTGGGCGTGATGTTTGGCAAGCGATAAGAAAAATACCCGCAAAACAATAAAATGCTATTCTAATATAGTTATACACAGTTCAATATTTTAAAGGATGAACGAGACTAATTATCAGACGAAGTAAAAGTGGAAGCAGGTAATAGTGCCCTATTTACCAAATTGCCGTTTGTATAAGGCGCCCATCCATAACGAACAAAACGAGGATGCTTCACTTTATCATTCCATACCTTTATTTTATCTCCTTCCACAATTGCTTTAGCAGGGAAATAAAGACCATCAAATTCAGCAATTTCAAAAGAACGTAAATCCTTATCATCCGAGGCACGCAGTCCGTTTGCATAATCAAAGGAAATTAAAGCATAGCCATTTTTAAATTCGGATTCTTTGTATTGAGGTCCAGACGGCACTATATCTTTTCCATACGTTTTATTCAAGGCCAGACGAGCCAATCGTTCACCAACCTCTTGCTTCCTTTTGGGATGAACATCTAATGAATCGCCTAAGTCACTGCTGACTACCATAGCACTGCCTGGAATAATTTTTTCCAACCGACGCTGACTATCCCTGAAATGAGGCCAACTAGGGCGATTTAATCCCGACAACTGTACATAATAGAAAGGGAATTCTTTATTCCAGTTTTTCCTCCAACTATCAACCAACAAAGGAAATAGAATTTCATGAATCTCTTTATTGTGGGCATTTGACTCTCCCTGATACCAGATTACACCTTTAACAGGATAAGAAGCCAATGGAATAATTCCGGATTCGAAAAGGTAACACGGTTCATAAGGATGACGCTGCTGTGAATTGTCCGATTTTTTGATATTCAATGAAGCTCTTTCCCTAACCCAATCCTGAATCCGGTCATTTTTAGTCCAGTTGTTTAATATTCCGGGGTAATTAAACTCCAGTGTTCTTCTATCAATCCAAGATTCGCATGGAGAACCACCCACCGCATTTAAGATTAAACCAACCGGCACGTTTAAACTATCGGAAAGCATCTGTCCGAAAGCGTAGGCAATTGCCGAAAACCGACTAACATTCTTATCATTACACTTTTCCCATCGGGCATCTTTAAAATATTGCAGACTGTTTAACGAATCCAGTACGGAACCATCCCACTCTACAGCATTGGTCATCCAACGAGGTTTCATGTCAAATAATCTTACGTTAGAATTATCGCCAGCTTTCTTAAGCAAAGCCGCTTTCTCAGCAGCTTCAGCAACCATAAAAGCCATATTGGATTGTCCCGAACACAGCCACACTTCGCCCGCAAGCACATCTTTATAAACATATCTTTTATTTGCACCGGAAACAGACAACTCGTAAGGACCACCAGCCTTCAACGGATCAAGCACCACACTCCACTTACCGTTGGATGAAGTCACAGTCCGTTTCTTCTGTCCGCCCACAGAAACTGTAATTTGGTCACCGGCATTGGATGTACCTGTTATCCGCAGCGGTTCATTACACTGCAGTACCATACCATCCGTAAAAAGAGAAGACATTTTTAATCCGCCAAAATTTCCGGTTAGGGAGCTATAGACTGTCCGGGCGATTATTGAAGCCCCCTCAACAGTAGGATGCAAGGCATCCGGCAACAAATCCGGACGAGCATACAATCCCTCCTGCAAATCGATAATAGAGACTCCGGCAACACCTGCAATTTCTTCAATTTGATGTTGAATCTGCCAATACCAATCGCGTGTACCAGATTCAAAACGTGGATGCTTAGCAGTAATAGGAGTCAGTCTGCAAATCCAGATTTTACAAGCAGGATTTACTTTACGAAAAGCATCGATCAACTGAAGGTAATCATTCACAAACTCATCTTTGTAGTTGGGCCAATTACGAGGGTCCGTATCATTCAATCCAAGATGAATTACGACCAAATCTGCAGCAAAAGCTTTTGCATCTTCAAACTCTTTCTGCAATATATAAGGCCGGTGTCCTTTAGAAAGCAGCGTAGCTCCACTCTTCCCGAAATTTCCTACTTCATACCCTTCACCTAGTAATTTCTGTAATTGCGCAGGATAAGCGTCTTCTGCCGGATTAGCAAGACCGTATCCAAACGTAACACTATTACCTACACATGCAACCTTAATCTTTTGTGCCTCAACCAATGAAGCACAACAAATAAGCAACAAAAACAAGTAAATCCGTTTCATCCCTATCTAATTTATATGCTGTATACATGCCAGTTTCAAATGGTACAATCAATAATTTATACAATAAGAAAACAAGTACCAACTTAGAAACGGAACAAAAATATACATCTAAAAACAAAGAAGACGAATGCAATTTACGGCGCATTCGTCTCCCAAACTACATTTATTTTACAATATCTTTTAGCTTTACCGCCTGAAAAACCATATGAGCAGTACTTCCTTCATAAAGGATTCCTACTGTTTCTTTGTCAATCATAGTCAGACAAGAATATCCCCAACCGTGACCCTCATCCAACAACACATCATACTCATTAGGGAAGGTAAGTCCACCATCAAGACTAGCCTTTATCGTTATACTATGACGACCCTTAGTTGTATTAGGATTAGAGAAAAGCAGTATCCCTTTGTTTAACACATTATCCTTAGCTTCTACTTTTATTAAGCTCGCCATACAAACAGACTCTTGTAGTACACTTCTGTTTGAAGGATGCTCCGTCCAGGTCTTACCCAAATCTTTTGTTACAGAAACAGCACGGCTGCCACCTCTGTTATCACGCATATTCAACATCAACACACCCGGTTCAACCTCTGCAACCTGTGCTTCCGTTGTGTTTGTCCTCGCAAAGTTATGCATCTTCCAGGTTTTACCATGGTCTTTACTATACATGATTCCAGCATTAGGCACACGGGTTGAATCAATAAACTGTGTAGCAAACACCAGCGTGCCATCCTGCATTGTTATACCGCTACCGGGACCTTGTAAAAGGAACTTCCACGATGGATCCTTAACCTGCGATGTTATATTGATGGGTTTCGACCAGGTCTTGCCATCATCATCACTTTTGGCTAAGACTAGCTGAGCCGTATGATTTTTATCCATACCATCCTGCGAGTTAAACCATGCGCGGCCATTTCCCATACCATGCGTCCAGGCTGCAACAATCCAGATAGTACCTGTCTTCTTATCAACTAAAATTGCCGGATCACCCACACCATTCTGGGCAGAAGGCAGTCCGCCCTCTTCACCAAAAGTCATAGCTACCCGCATAGGCTCCCAGGTCTGACCACCATCTGTACTACGACTTAATCCGATATCCACACGCTCTTGTAAATCAGCACTGTTATTGTAACGGACGTCGTACACACCCAACAACGAACCTTTATTAGATGTTACCAACCCCGGTATCCGGTATGCAGCAACTCCATCATCACCGGCATGTCTTACTCCAATACCCATCCGATGCACAACAGATCCCTGATCAATGGTAAGAATAGAAGATTTACCATCCATATGAACGCCGGTCACCTCTGCTGTAATTTTTGAAACCAATGACGCTGTAGGTTTCATTTCCAAACTTACCCAGAAATAATTGATTCCCGGAAACAAAACCTGATCACATGTAAGTGTTACGGTTTGAGCTGGAGACTTTTTTTCACTTTTCAAAACGGAGTAAGACCGGTTAGCTTCGCGAGTTTTACCGACCTCTTCTCTGGAGATATAGGCAACCGGAGCATAATTAAGCTGACCATCTCGCTGTACAGCCTCTGTACCAGAATAATACAACTTAACCGATTGAATTTCCGAAAGTTTAACATCGTTGCCAAACCGAAGCGTAACATGGTTCAACACCTTGCTCTGCTTAGAGTCGACACGCAGGTTAAACAACACATTATCTTTCCGATCAATCAAAATGGGGATCTGTGTTTCCCGAATTCTAACAGTGTCATTACCAAATACAGAAATGGCAACAAAAAGAAAGCAAAAATAAAAACAGATTTTTCTCATGAGATTATCAGTAATAAATTAATAAAAATACCATTGCCGCAACTTACATTGCAACCAAAACTTAGACTTTAGTGCATTGATGCAACTATATTACAACCAATGCGGGCGTTACGATAAGGGAGAAATATTAAAATCGCAATCAAACCATATATATAACAAAAAACCCATGGCAATTAAAAAATCGCCATGGTATTTTTTATTTAGAAATAATCTCTTTGCAAAGGTCGTACGACTTGATCATCATACGCGGTATATGGAATGGCCCTTTAAAAAGATTTCCTTTTGCAGGCTGAGCCACACTTCCATCACGACGAAGATACCCGTACCACTCTCCATACTCCTTATCGGGGAAATGAGCATACGTATAGTCGCTTATCTGCTTATGCATCTCAATATACTTCGGTTCGCCAGTTGCTTCATATGCATATAAAGCCGCAATGATTGCTTCGGTCTGAGGCCACCAGAATTTCATATCCTGCGAATAATCCTGTGGAGGCAGATTCAAACAATCTCTGAAGTTTATTATACCGCCATACTCCTTGTCCCAGCCCCATTCCCAGGACCAATCCAGAATAGTCAGACCCAAATCTACCAGTTCCTTATCCCAGTTTCTATACTTGGCTTCTTCCAAAATGAACCAGGCAGTCTCTATACAGTGACCAGGATTAATAGTCCGGCCCATATTTGTATTGATAAACTCGCCATTGGGGCCTACCGTTTCCAGTAAAGCTTTAAATTCAGGATGTATAAAATATTTGCGAATCTGATTAATTGACCACTCTATTTGCTCATCCAGAATAGGATCGCTTATTACCTGCCTGATACGTGAAGCCGTATTAATCAGAATCATAGTTAGAGAATGCCCCTGCATCTTCACACTATCACAATACTTTGAAGGAAGCAATCCCGGTGTTTCTGTTAGATGCTTTATCTGCTTAAATATCTTCAAGGCTTTTTCTGCATAGGTTTTATCACCTGTTGCCTGTGCATATTCTGCCATGGCGATAGCAGCAAACGATTCTGAAAACACATACCTGCGTTTACGGATGGGCTCTCCATTGTCTGTTACTTCAAAAAACATATGACCATCTGTATCGATACAGTATTTTTCAATAAAATCGAGTGTGCTTTTTGCCGCTTCAAGCCATTCGGGATTTTTCTCAATCGTATTATATGCAAACGAACATACAAAGGCGAATCGTCCTTGAAACCAAACAGATTTTGTTGTATCCATCAGGCTGCCGTCGCGGTTAACGCAGGTGTATACACCTCCGTGTTTCCGGTCCCAGCCAAACTGCATCCAAAAAGGCATTATATTTGTCAGCAGATCTTCCTTATATGAAGAAGACCACTGATTAAGATATTCTTTAACGTTATCCATAATTACTAGGCTTAACTTGATGTTTTTTTAATAGATTATTTTGCGGCGTTAGATTATATCAAGTCTGAATAATATCAGAATTTATTACATCTTTCAAAGAAGTTTATCGCTTCCAATTCTGATTTCATAGCTGCCTCTTCAGCATCGGTCATATTCTGGAACGGAGTTCTGTTTTTGCCAAGATCAAGACCGATAAGCTTCATAATTCTTTTACCTCCAACAATATTACCCCTATAATTACATATAACATTGATAACATCCTGTGAGAAGTTCTGACATTCGCGAGCGCGCTCCAAATCTCCTTTTTCCCAAGCATCGATAATTTCGACCAATACACGTCCGTTGTAATTCGTAGTACCGCCAATACCACCCTGAGCTCCACCCATGGCTAATGCTGGCAGAATAGTTTCATCCTGACCGTGCAACATATCGAACTTACCATTATTATATAAGCGGCATTGATTGTATTCATAAATACTCTCAAAAGTATATTTAATACCTGCAAAATTAGGAATACGACCATCTACTGCCTTCAAAAAAGGAAGCATTGGCAAAAAGACGCCACTAAGAGCGGGGATATGATAAAAATAAAAAGGTAATGCAGGAGCTCCACAGGCAATCTCTTCACAATATTTCACCAACTCCTCTACTCTTCCGGCTTTAGGGAAAGGAGAAGCCATAGCTCCGATACCCCAAGCTCCGATTTCCTGCGCATGAGCGGCCAATTTATTGCTCATTTTAACACATGTGCTTCCTACATGTACAATCACCTTAAAATCTTTTGGAGAAACTTCCATCCATCTTTCGGCCAGTTTAATGCGCTCATCTTCTGTGAGCATATAACCTTCACCCGACGACCCATTAATAAAAACACCTTTTAAACCATTGTTTGCCAACAATTTTGCATACGCTTCAATAGGTTCATAGTTTACCTCTCCATTTTCATAAAACGGAGTAAATGGAGCATTAATCAGACCTTTTATTTTTTCCATAATTTTATTTTTATGAGATTATTATCTTACTTATACAGCTAAACAAATATTCAATTTTAAATACAATGCAAACTTAAATAAAATATTTTAATATCAAATCTCTATTTAATGAATTTTAGACAATAATAACATAATAAACTCGTGTACGCATCGAATTTTCCACACCTAACCTTTTCTAAATAAAAAAGAGAAGCTACAAACTGTATAACTTCTCTTTTTTTTATAATAAGGCTATTATAAAAACATACGAAAGCAATGCTTAAATCATTCCTAAAATTTTTCCCCTCGAAAGCAGGCAGGCTCCTAACACCCCTGCATGATCACCTAGTTTTGAAATTTTAATTTCCGTATCCTGGTTAACCAGATTCAACGAGTATTTACGCACAGCACTTTTAATCGGCAGGCGGATATACTCATCTGTAAGTGAAATACCTCCGCCAAGAATAACCAATTCCGGATTGAAAATATTCATTAATCCGGCGATTGCTTTTCCAAGATTAGTCCCGATATGTTCCAGAATTTCGATAGACAACACATCCTCTTTTTGAATCGCATCGATTAAATCATTTAGCGTTATTTCTGCTCCGCTATTTATTTTATCGGCTAAAATGGTACTGCTACCCTCTTTATATCGTTCAATCAACATTCTATGAAGCGCAGATCCTGATGCTTCGGTTTCAAGACATCCTTTTTTGCCGCAATGACAAATTATTTCATTGTCGTACAAACAGAAATGGCCAAATTCTCCTGAAAATCCGGATTTTCCGTAATATAGTTTACCATCCAGAATAATACCTACACCCAATCCCCAGCTAATATTTACAAAAATCAAATTTTTCTCTCCCTTTACGGCACCTTTCATATACTCGCCATATGCCATTGCACGGGTATCATTCTCGATGTAGACCTTAAGTTTAAGGCGCTCTTCAATTATTAAGGAAAGAGGCTTTTCTTCAAAATAGAAGAAACTATAGCTATAACCGGATATAGGGTTTACACGTCCTGTAATATTAATACCTACAGATAGAATCTTATCACGTGAAACCTTCAGCGAACCAATAAATTCGTCGATGATAATACATAGATTCTCCAAGGCTGCCGGAGTGTTCTCCAAAGTAAAAGGCACCTCATCTTCCAGCGAGATAAATTTTCCTTTGAAATCTACCGCAGCAATATTGATCGAGTCTCTGCGCACATCCACTCCGATAAAATAACCAGATTCCGGATTAAGTCCATATATGTTTGGTTTACGGCCTCCACTGGTTTCCTGTTTACCAAAATCAAGTATATACCCCTCTTCCAGCAACTCACCAACCAGTTTAGTTACCGTAGGAATACTCAGATCCATTTCTTTGCAAAGATCGGCAATGGTTGCATCACCATTTGCAATATAATAATGTATAATCTTCTTCTTAAGAGCGGCTGTACGATTGCCTTCCACGGCAATCAAAAAATCTGTACTCATATTTATTTTTTACATTTACAATAGGTTAATAGAATATTGAATATTTATTGAAGCTGTTTGATACGTACATCGATTGACTTATCGGAAGCCAGTCGTTTTTTCAATTGGGTAACATCCGTATCTCCGTAATGATAGGGATACAAAATTCGGGGGTTAATCATCCGGGCTGCATTTACGGCTTGTTCGATCGTCATTGTATAAGGTTGGTTAACCGGAATAAAAGCAATATCGATATCACCCAAGGTAGCCATTTCCGGAATATCTTCCGTATCGCCGGCCACATAGATACGCATACCTCCAAGGGTTAAAATATATCCGTTGTCACGGTGTTTAGGATGATACATCTCTCTTCCGGGGGTTGTGTTATATGCTGGAACAGCCTCCAGGGTAAGGTAATCTGCAGGAGTAAGTTTATCTCCATTTTTCATGACAGATCCTTTATCCAGAATTTTAACAGAAGACTCGTTGGCTATCAACACCGTACCCTCCTTCACTGTCTGATCAACCGCTTTTTTATCCAGATGATCACCGTGTTCGTGGGTGATAAGAAGTATGTCGGCCTTAGGTAGTTTTGAATAATCGGCATAAGATGATACCGGATCAATTTGAATTACAGCATCCCTGTAGGTCAGCATAAGAGTTCCGTGCTTAATAAAGTGAATTGACAACTCATACCCCTCTTTAGTCTTGAAAGAGTCCTTCTCGAATGGAGATGCCTGAATCCATGTTACACATAAAAGGCAACAAAGCAGCATATAAATTTTCCCACACATAATAACAGACATTTGGTTTGTATATAACTAGAGAGACTTTCCAACAAAGATATATAATTAACCATTAATTATACAAAAGAATCAAGAAAAACCTCAAATAATTAAATACTTTTGTATATATTACCGGTCAAAATGTAATTATTTTAAGTTTATTAATCAACTGTAATATGGAAAGATTGTTCAACATCAGTCCGTTTTCTGCCAGTCTGGAGAAGCAATTACCCGACTTTTTATCTGAGCCGCACGCTCACGACATGGAAGAGCTTGTAATCTGCCTGCAGGGAAAGATTGAACATTTTATAAATTTTAAATCCACCATCTACAACGCACCGCTTATCAGCTACGTAACCAAAGGGAAAAGTCACCGTATTACATTTTTGCACGACAACGAGTTAAATTATCCGCAAGGTTGGATCTTCCGCTTTAAAAGCGAATTTATTCCGGAATCGCGCTTCCAGCTGTATGCCGGTTACCACGAATATGCCACCATTGAGCTGGCCGAAAACAAACACTTCACTCAAATAATTAAACTTTGTGAAATCATGTACGAAATTGCAAGTCAGGAAGTACCGGACTATGCCATACTTCGCAGCCTGCTTAGCTCACTCTTTATCATGATTGAGTCCGAACGGAAGAAATCTGCCTCAATGAAAATGGACCAGCCCTGTTCGCAGCATATCACATTCCGTACATTTCTGCAGATTCTAGAAGATAATTTCCGTCGGGATGTAAATGTTGACTTCTACGCAGAAAAATTAAACATGTCGTCGCGCAATCTTAATATTATATGTCAGAATATCCTTCAAAAAAGTGTATCCGAAATAATCGAGACCCGAAAGCTTACAGAAGCAAAAGAGCTATTGATGAATAGTGAAAAAACGATTGCAGAGATTGGCTTCGAGCTAGGTTATAATGAGAAATCCTATTTCTCGAATGTATTCAAAAAGAAGGCCGGAGTAACGCCCAGCGAGTTCAGAAATGAAATGAGCAAGCTTATTTCCTGAATTTACAACACATTTTCCGAAAACTATTACCCACCCCCCTGTTAAATAGCCGAACTTTGCAGCATCAAATAAATTAAAAACCAAAAAGAAGTAAAATGAAAGCTTATTATTTATTAGCAGCAGTGGCTCTGTTTATCGCCACATCATGTTCAAGCAAGTCGGGTAACAAAGTGGATGCATCAGATGCAAAAGAAGCAACGGCAAATGTTGGCAGTCAAAAATTAGTTGTAGATACATTAGCCTCGACAGTGGCCTGGAAAGGTTACAAACCCGGAGGAAGTCATCACGGAACATTAGGCATCAAACAAGGAGAATTATCGGTTGAAAACGGCGAACTGGTATCCGGAACATTTACCCTTGACATGAATAAGATTTTATGTGAAGACCTGACCGATGCAAAGATGAACGAACAACTGGTAGGTCACCTTAAGAGTGCTGATTTCTTTGATGTTGCTAAATATCCAGAGGGTAAGTTTACGATTACAACAGTTGAAAAACTAAATGACGGTGTCAATTCTCATAGAATCAGTGGCAATCTTGAATTAAAAGGTGTATCAAAAAACATCACTTTCGATGCGAATGTTACCAACGAAGGTACAAGCTACAAGGCTACCACGGCTACTTTTACAATTGACCGTACCCAATGGGGCGTTAATTACGGATCCAAAAATATCTTTAAAGATCTGAAAGATTCATTCATCAATGATGATATGGAAGTTACCATTACAATAGTCGCTAATGCCGAATAATTTTCGAACCAGCGCAGAATTAAGAAACTGCAAAACAGAACAATCATGATTACGCTTGATAGTTTACAATCGGATTTCAATAAAATAAAAAGCACAGAGCAAATGCCTGTGCTTTTTATTGGTCACGGTAGCCCGATGAATGCCATAGAACTAAATGAATTTTCTCAACAATGGAGCATTCTGGGGAAGAATCTTCCGCAACCTTCGGCCATCTTGTGTATATCCGCCCACTGGGAGACCAGAGGAACACAGGTAACGGCAATGAAGCGTCCGGACACGATACACGATTTCGGCGGATTTCCTCAGGCACTATTTGATGTAAACTATCCTGCCAACGGCTCTCCGGAACTGGCCGCACAAATTGCTCACGAATTTCAGAATAAAAAAGTAGGACTTAACATGGACTGGGGGATCGATCATGGATGCTGGAGTATTCTGGTGCATCTGTACCCCGAGGCCAACATTCCGGTATTGCAATTAAGTCTGGATTACACCATGGGGGCTGAAGCCCATTTTAAACTGGCTGAGGAATTGGCATTCCTCAGAAACAAAGGCGTATTGATAATCGGGAGCGGCAACATTATCCATAACCTGCGGCAAGTAAGGTTCGGCAGGTCTTTCGGGTTAGAGGATTATGGATACGATTGGGCCATTGAGATGACAGACATCATCAAAAATAAAATTCTTCTGGAAGATTACGATGCCTTGATAAATTACGAAAAACTAAGTAACGCATCCCGGCTGGCAATACCCACAACCGATCATTACTATCCGCTGCTTTACGCATTGGCATTGCGTGGAAACAAAGATAATGTGACATTCTTCAACGATAAGATACTAGGCGGATCTATCGGCATGACCTCTCTTTTGATTGATTCGCAGCAGTAAAACAACCTATTTGTTCCCTATTGCGCATTCTGGTGACACCAGGATGCGCAATAGGGAACATTAAAAATATAGCTCCTTTGGTTGGATAAAATTCTAAGGT
This sequence comes from Macellibacteroides fermentans, assembly GCF_013409575.1. Lineage (NCBI taxonomy): Bacteria > Pseudomonadati > Bacteroidota > Bacteroidia > Bacteroidales > Porphyromonadaceae > Macellibacteroides > Macellibacteroides fermentans. The sequence continues at coordinate 1,197,161 of NZ_JACCCY010000001.1, forward strand.
ACTTTCTACTTCAAAACTCATTAGAAATGATTCAAAAAGTATATACTTTTTGGTTAAAAAGTACCGACAATTTTTCCCTTAAGTATAATTTATTTTTGACTTAAGTAAAATAAAAATTTCACTTAAGGGAAAAATAAACTTCCCTTAAGTGAAAATTATTGGCTCCACATCGCCTTGACTTTTACTAAATTAAGTAGACACTTTTTGATTCTTTAAACTGAGAAACCAGACATATCAGAGATGATTCTACTGAAAGTCTAGACACTTTCACAAAATCCATCCTAAAGGACCCGACTTATGAGGGATTAGCAACAGCAGATCGCTTTTGTTTACGTCTGTCCAACTCCCGTTCTATCATCCGAAGTTCTCTACCAGTCTGTCCGGCCATAGAGGTATTTTCCTCTGCACGACGTATCAGGTAGGGCAACACTTTTTTTACAGGAGCATAAGGCACATACTTGGCTACACAGTAACCGGCATTGGCCAGGTTAAACGAAATATTATCGCTCATTCCATACAGCTGGGCAAAAAAGATACGTGTATCGTTTGGTTGTATCCCCTTTTTAGCCATCAGCTCGGCCAGATATAAATTACTGTATTCATTGTGCGTACCGCTAAACAGTTCCATACAATCGATATGGTCCACAACAAAAGCAAGACCTGCGTTGTAGTTATCGTCGGTAGCCTGCTTGTCTTTGCAGATTGGATCCGGATATCCCATCTCGCTGGCCCTGGCTCGTTCGGCTTCCATGTAGGCACCGCGTACAAATTTAATTCCGGCTATGTAATTATATTTCCGGCTGTCGTCCCATATCTTCTGCAAATAGGGCATCCGATCGTGACGATACATCTGCAATGTAGCAAATACAATGGCGCGTTTGCTATTAAACAAACGCATCGCCTCTTCCGTTAGCCGGTCGATAGCATCCTGAAAACAATAATCTTCGGCATCCACCAGAATACGTACATCGTTTTTGTAAGCACGTTCGCATAAAGACATAAAGCGTTTCCTGAATCTGGCAAACTCTTTCGCCTCAGCAGCCGTAAGAGTCTCCGGCTTTTCGGAAGCTTTGGCAAGAAGTTCATCAGTAACCATAGCCGAAGGTTTAAAAACCGTATAGGCGATGGTAGGATTGTTCCGGGCAAAATCGATGGAACGAAGTGTCTCTTCGTAACTATACCGGATATCCTGTTCACTTTGTCCGCCCTCGGCAGAATAATCCAGAATAGATTTTACATTGAACTTTTGGAGCTGCTCCATAGAGCGTGTACAGTCTTTCAGGGTTTCTCCCCCCACAAACTGTTTGAACAAGGTAGGCTTTACTGCCCAGGCCACCGGGAAATTGATTCCCAGGGCCAGTTGAGCAAGACCTTTGCCACACTTTACAATAAACGGTTGTTTTATGGCACGAAACAAGCAGTCGGCATTCCGTAAATCGGCATCCGATTTATGCGAAAAGGCAATTTCAGTATTAGAAAAGTCAAGCATGTTATTAGATTTTAAGATCGGTCGTTTTTATTTTTCGCCAAGAAACGGATAACCGTAATGCGTTGGCGAAACATAGGTCTCCTTGATGGTACGCGGGTTGGTCCACCGAACCAGGTTCAATGGTCCGCCGGCTTTGTCGTTTGTACCCGAAGCTCTTGATCCCCCAAACGGTTGTTGTGCAATTACTGCACCTGTAGGTTTGTCGTTTATATAGAAATTGCCTGCAGAATAACGGAGCAATTTAAAGGCTTTATCGATTGCGTAGCGGTCGCGGGCAAAGATAGATCCGGTAAGGCCGTACGGTGAAGTTCTGTCGCAGAGCGCCAAAGTCTCCTCGTATTGACTTTCATCGTAAACATAGATAGTGATAACCGGACCAAAAATCTCTTCCGTCATTGTTTTAAAGGTAGGATCGGTTGTTACAATCACAGTAGGTTCGATGTAATATCCTTCGGTTTTATCTCCGTTACCTCCAAAAAGAACGGTGGCATCGGGCGATTGTTTGGCGTAGTTGATGTAATCCATGATATTGTCGAAAGAGGCCTCGTCGATAACCGCATTTACAAAGTTGGTGAAATCGGTTACATCTCCCATCCGGATGGATTGAAGCATCGCACCTACCCGCTCTTTCACGTTTGCCCATAGGCAAGAAGGAATATAGGCACGCGACGCTGCAGAACATTTCTGTCCCTGATATTCGAAAGCACCGCGCACAATGGCTGTTGCCACATCTTCGGCGGGGGCGGAAGCATGTACAAAGATAAAGTTCTTTCCTCCGGTTTCGCCTACAATGCGGGGATAAGATTTATAGGTTCCAAGATTCTCTCCGATAGCACGCCAAAGGGTGTTGAAGGTTCCGGTAGAGCCGGTAAAGTGGAATCCGGCTAAATCGGGACTCTGGGTTACAACCTTCCCTATTACGCTACCCTGACCGGGAATAAAATTTACCACACCGTCGGGTAATCCGGCTTCGTGGAAGATTTTCATCAAAATATAGTTGGAATATATGGCGGTTGTAGATGGTTTCCAGACCGCGGTATTACCCATCATGGCCGGAGCCAGGTTGAGGTTGGAGGCTATAGAGGTAAAATTGAACGGAGTGAGCGTGAAAACAAAACCTTCGAGGGCCCGGTATTCCATACGGTTAAGAATACCTGTATCCGAGTAAGGCTGATCGGCATAAATCTGTCCGGCATAGAAAGCGCTGAATCGTAAAAAATCGATCAGCTCGCAAGGTGCATCGATCTCGGCCTGCATCGGATTTTTACTTTGGCCCAACATCACCGAGGCATTCACGGCGTACCGGTACTTGGTAGAAATAAGTTCGGCAATGCGCATCATAACCGAAGCTCTCTCCACCCAGGGCAGATCCGACCATTCCTTCTGCGCTTTTACGGCTGCATCGATAGCCATTTGCACCTCTTTAGGACCGGCTTTATGATACGTAGCCAATACATGTTTATGATTATGAGGCATCACCACCTTGCCGGTATCTCCGGTCCGGATCTCTTTACCTCCGATGATAAGGGGAATGTCCCATTGTTCGGATGAAAGCTGACCGAGCATCTGTTTCAGGGCAATTTTTTCGGCTGTGCCGGGAGCATAACTTTTTACAGGTTCATTGATCGGTTTGGCAAATCTGAAAATAGCATTATCCATTGTAAAAGATTTTTTGAGGTTACATAATGTCGTAAACTTAGCAAAATAATCTGAAACACAATGGAGATGGCATCTAAAAAAAATCGTCCGAAGGGAATATTTCTGCATTACCACTCCGGACGATCTTATCCTTAATTAAACTCTTTTCTGAGTTGTTCCACCCAATCCTTTATACGTTGATGGGTTTGACTGGACTGATTCTCTATATCAATGGCCAATCCGAGGAATTGTCCGTCCCTCAACGCCCGCGACTGTTCAAAAAGATATCCTTCGGTGGATGTTTTTCCTACCAGTGTAGCTCCGGAAGAAACCATAAAATCTGCCAGAATACCAATCCCATCCACAAAGTTTTCGGGATAATTTACCTGATCTCCCAGTCCGAATACGGCAACTTTCTTCCCCTTCAATACCAGCGAATCAAGTTCGGGCACCAGTTCATCCCAGTAGGAAGGCAATTCGCCGTCGAACCAGGTGGCAGCTCCCACAATCAGGTTGTCGTATTGCTCGAACTCCTTTCCGGCGGCACTTTCAACAGATACCACATCGATCTCCGCATCTCCGAATGCCTCTTTAATCTCTTTGGCAACCAAAGCGGTCTTAACCGTATTGGTTCCATAAAACATTCCTATTTTCTTCATAATCTATCTTTTGTAGTCATTAATTACTTGTTGAACAAATATACTCAATGCTCTCAATAAGCCAGCAGATCGCTGGCAGCCTTGTATATACGGTCAGCATCGGGCAAAATTGCCTTTTCGAGAACAGGATGGAAACCAACCGGAGTAAAGACGGATCCAACGCGTTGAATCGGGGCATCCAGGTGTTGGAATAATTCGGTTCCGATGGTAGCAGCCAGCTCAGCTCCAAAGCCTGAGAAGACTTTATCTTCGTGAACGATCAGCACTTTGCTGGTTTTCTTTACGGATTCGAAAATTGTCTCCTTGTCCAGCGGTATCAACGATCGCAAATCGATCACCTCGCAATTGGCCACTTTATCGTTAGCCAGGCGTTCGGCAACCTTGAGACACAAATGAGTGGTATTACCATACGTGATAATTGTTAAATCGCTGCCGCTTCTGCGTATACGGGCTTTCCCGAATGGTACTTCAAAATCATCGGGAACAACGCAGGCAGCATCCAATGAATTATACAGAGCCTTGGGTTCCAGAAATAGCGTAAAACCTTTAGATCGCATGCTGGTGCGGAGCAATCCGGCGGCATCATCGGCAAACGAAGGATATACGATACGGGCACCGGGCAAAGTAGACAAGGCTCCTTCCAGGTTCTGCGAATGGTAGATACCACCTCCGATATATCCTCCCGAAGCCAGACGTAAAGTTACATTCGGAACAAACTGTCCGTTACTCCGCCAGTAGTCGTGCGTACATTCTACATACTGTTCGATTGCCGGCCAGAAATAATCAGCAAATTCGGCTCCTTCAATCACAATACGTATTTTGGGATCGAAGCGGCTCATTCCGTTGGCTGTACCAACAATAAAATCTTCTGCAATCGGTGCGTTAAAGACCCGTGAGATCCCAAACTCCTGCTGCATCCCCTTGGTTACGTTAAAAACGCCTCCCTTTTCTTTGTTTGCAACATCCTGCCCCCATAAGAAAGTATCCGGATTGTAGCGGAATTCTGCTTTGAGGGTTTCGTTGATGGCAGTAACCAGATTTACCTTCTCGCCTTCTTTCTGATGTGTGCCGTCCGGATATTTTTCCGCCTTGTATGGTTCCGGCATCACAAAATCAAATACGGTTGAAGGATCCGGATCCGGAGCGGCAATCGCCTTTTTATGGGCAGCCGATAATTCCTTTTTAGATTCTTCCTGAATCTTGACCAACTCCTCTTCCGTAAAACGGTTGTAGCGAATCAGCAGACGATGAAATTTGTGCAATGGATCGGCAGCTTTTACATACGAAAGCTCTTCTTCATCACGATAAAGTACATGCTTATCTGAGTTTGAGTGTGAACCGATACGTACACAGTTTGCATGCACAATAACCGGACAATGGGTTCTTACTGCATATTCGTGAGCTTCGGTCATCGCATTCATTGAGTCGAAAACATCCTTTCCGTTGCAATAGATTATCTTCAGATTCTTGAATCCGGTAAAGTTGGCCGCCACCTTACGGTTGGCCGTCTGGTCTTTCTTTGGCACCGAAATACCATAACCATTGTCTTGTATTACAAATATGACAGGGAGTTGCTCCTTGCTGGCACCGTTGATAGCCTCGTATACATACCCTTCGGAGGTAGAAGCCTCACCGTGGGAAGTAATCACCACTCCTTTGTGACCGTAATACACCATTGCCCGTGCCACCCCAACGGCATGCAGATCATGATTACCGGTGGCCGAAGATACGTTTTGGATGTTCCATTCCGGTTTGGCAAAGTGGTTGGACATATGTCTTCCGCCACTGGCCGGGTCGGTCGCTTTGGATAAACCGTTCAGGATAATCTCCTCGGCTGTTAGGCCGGCAGATAAAACCGTAAGCATATCTCTGTAATAGGGGAACATGAAGTCCATATTTTTCCTGAACACCTGTCCCATTGCCAGCTGAATACCGTCATGTCCGGCATAAGGGGCATGGTATGACCAGCCCAGCGACTGAAGTAAATAGGCCGGAGCCTTCTCGTCGATGGCCCGACCGAGCGTCATCAGGTGGAACCACTTCTTTAGCATTTCCTTATCGGTTGTTTTTATATCGAATTTATTCATCTTTATTTGTTTATTATTTTACCACAGTTTTATATTCGAATCAGGCTTCCCATGCCTCCAGGTAATCGGCCACACGTTTAAGGAATGCACCTCCCAGCGATCCGTCTATAATGCGATGGTCGTACGACAGGGATAAATACATCTTGTGGCGGATTGCTATTACATCGCCTTCGGGAGTTTCAACCACGGCCGGCTTCTTTTCTATATAACCTACAGCAAGGATCGCAACTTCGGGCTGGTTGATGATAGGCGTACCGAAGATGTTCTTGAACGAACCAAAGTTGGTGATCGTAAAAGTACCTCCCTGAATATCGTCTGCCGACAGTTTATTGGCCCTTGCCTTCAGTGCCAGCGAATCGATAGAGTGTGCAAGACCGCTCAGACTCAACCTGTCGGAATTATGAATTACTGGAACAATCAGGTTACCATCATTAAGTGATACAGCGATACCTACATTGATATTCTTTTTCAAAATTACATTGTATCCGTCCACCGAAGCATTTACCTGCGGGAATTCGATCAGCGCCTTGGATACAGCTTCTACAAAGGCCGGCATGTAAGTGAGGTTGATACCTTCCTGACGTTTGAAATCGTCTTTATGCTTGTCGCGCCAACGTACCAGCTTGGTAACATCAACTTCGATTACGGTTGTTACGTGTGGAGAGATTCTCTTTGATTCCACCATCCGGTCGGCTATAATCCGTCTCACGAAGTTCATCTCTTTCACCTCATCTCCAGCGCCTACAGGAACAGACGGTGCTGTTTTTGCCGGAGCAGCGGGTGCGGCAGTTGTACCAGGTTTGCTTTCCTGCGGAACAGCCACCTTTTGTTCCGACGCTGTTTTTGTCTCCTTTCGCGCTACCGATGTCTTGCCGCTCTGCTTGATCTCGATATAATCTTTGATGTCTTTTTTACTTAGACGGCCTTCAAATCCGGTTCCGGGAATGCGATTCAATTCGTCTTGCTGTATGCCGGCCTCATTTGCCAGACGCAAAACAACCGGCGAATACCAACGGTCGGCCACGGGGGCTTCCGTATGTTGGGCAGGAACTGGCTCTGCCGACTCCTTATTAGCTGTATTCTGGTCATCTGTGGAAACAGAATCATCGGTCTCTCCCTCCAGCAATACAAGCGCTACAACAGCTCCCACCGGTGCAGTTTCTCCCTCCTGAACG